>JAQBQI010000595.1 GCA_028287085.1 Myxococcaceae bacterium | reverse complement strand
TCGCAGCGCGACGCCGTCGACGCCCGCACCGCCCTCGCCACCGCGCGCGCCGAGGAGGTGCGCGCCGCCGCCGTACTCCAGAGCATGGGCGCCGCGGGGGCGGGCGCGGGCACCTACACCCTCCGCGCGCCCATCGCGGGCACCGTGGTGCGCCGCGCGCTGCGGGTCGGCGTGCAGGCGCGGCCCGACGCCGCCGAGCCCGCCTTCCTCATCGCCGACCTCGACCGGGTCTGGGTGCTCGCCCACCTCCACGAGGCCCAGGGCGCGTCGGTGCGCGCCGGCGACCGCGTCGAGATCGAGGTGCCCGCGCTGCCCGGCCGCCGCTTCGAGAGCGTCGTCGACCGCGTCGCCGAGGCCGTCGACCCCAACGCGCACACCCTCGAGGTGCGCGTCCGCGTGCCCAACCCCGACCACGCGCTCAAGCCCGAGATGTTCGCCCGCGTCACCGTGCGCACCGGCTCGGCCGGCGTCGCGCTCACGCCCATCGGCGCGCTCATCACCGACCCCAACGGCTACGCGGTCTTCGTCGAGGACACGCCCGGCCACTTCGAGCGCCGCCAGGTCGTGGTGGGCGCCGAGTTCAACGGGCAGGCCCAGGTGCGCTCGGGGCTGCGGGTGGGCGAGCGCGTCGTGGTCGAGGGCGCGCTGCTCCTCGACGCCTCGGCCGAGCGGGTGCTCTGATGTTGCAGCGGCTCGTCAGCTTCGCCGTGCACCGGCCCTGGGCCGTGGTGGTCGTGACCCTCGTCGCCGCGCTCGTGGGCTACGGGCAGATGCTCGGCGTGCCCATCGAGGCCTTCCCCGACGTGACCAACCTCCAGGTGCAGGTGATCACCCTCGCCCCGGGGCGGGCCGCCGAGGAGGTCGAGCGCCAGGTGACCATCCCCATCGAGCGCGAGCTCGCGGGCACGCCCGACATGGTCGACCTGCGCTCGATCTCGGTCTTCGGCCTCTCGCAGATCACGTGCACCTTCGACGACGGCGCCGACGACTTCCTCGCCCGCACCCGCGTCGGCGAGCGGCTGCGCGAGGTCGACCTGCCCGACGGGCTCATCGCCCACCTCGGCCCCGAGTCGACGCCCGTGGGCGAGGTCTACCGCTACACCGTCGAGGCCCCGGGCATGACCGCGATGGACCGTCGCGGCCTCCAGGACTGGGTCGTCTCGCGCTACCTGCGGCGCGTGCCCGGCGTGGCCGACGTGGTGTCCTTCGGCGGCTTCCAGCGGCAGTACCAGGTGCGGGTCGACCCGAGCCGGCTCTCGGCGCGCGGCCTCGCCATCCCCGACGTGGTCACGGCGCTACAGCGCTCGTCGGGCGCCGCGGGCGGCAATTACCTCCGCCACGGCGCCGAGGAGTACGTCGTCCGCGGCCTCGGCTACCTCCAGGACCCGCGCGACCTCGACCACGTCGCCCTCTCGGCGTCGCACGGCGTGCCGGTGCACCTCGACGACGTCGCCGAGGTCGTGCTCGGCCACGCCCCGCGCCGCGGCGTCGTCGGCCGCGGCGCCGAGGACGAGTCCCCCGAAGGCATCGTGCTCCTGCGCAAGCGCTCGCACCCGGCGGTCGTGCTCGACGGCATCCACCAGGCCGTCGACCGCCTCAACCGCGAGGTGCTGCCGCGCGGCGCCCGCGTGGTGCCCTACTACGACCGCACCGACCTGATGGAGCGCTCGCTCCACACCGTGAAGCACAACCTCCTCGAGGGCGCGGCCTTCGTCGTGCTCGTGCTCATGATCTTCCTCGGCGCGTGGCGCGGGCCGCTCGTGGTCGCGACGGTGATCCCGCTGGCGCTGCTCACGGCCTTCGCCGGGCTGCGCCTGCTGAAGATGCCCGCCAACCTCATCTCGCTGGGCGCCGTCGACTTCGGCATCCTCGTCGACGGGGCGGTGATCTTCGTCGAGACCGTCTACCACGTCGGCGCGACGCGCCCCGAGCTCTCCCGCGCCGAGGTCGTGCGCGAGGCCGCCGCGCAGGTCGTGCGCCCGGTGGTCTTCTCGCTCGCGATCATCACCGCCGCGCTGCTGCCCATCTTCACGATGGAGCGCGTCGAGGGCCGCATCTTCGCGCCGATGGCCCTCACCTACGGCTTCGCCCTCCTGGGCGCGCTCGTCTGGTCGCTCACCATCGTGCCCGCGCTCTCGCGCCTCGCGATCCGCCTGCCGCGCGCGGGCCAGCACCCGGAGCCGCGCTGGGTCTCGGCCCTGCGCCGCGGCTACGAGCGGGTGATCCTCTGGGCGCTCGCGCGGCGCGCGGCGGTCGGGGCCGTCGCGCTCGCCGCCCTCGTCGCCGCGGGGCTCGCGGGGCGCACGCTCGGGACGGAGTTCCTCCCCGAGCTCAACGAGGGCGGGATGTTCGTGAGCGCGATCTTCCCGCCGTCGCAGTCGCTGGAGGAGGGCGAGCGCATCGTGCCGCAGCTCCGGGCGATCATCCGCGGCTTCCCCGAGGTGCGCGAGGCGGTCTCGCAGCTCGGCCGCCCCGAAGACGGCACCGACCCGGCGCCGGTCAACGTCGCGCAGATCATGGTGAGCCTGCGCCCCGAGGAGGAGTGGACCACCGGGCGCTCGCGCCCGCAGCTCGTCGAGGCGATGCGCGCCGCGCTCACCCGCGTGCCGGGGGTGCAGTACATCTTCTCCCAGCCCATCGTCGACAACGTGCTGGAGAGCATCTCGGGCATCAAGGGCAAGGTCGCGATCAAGCTCTACGGCGACGACCTCGACGTGATGCAGCGCCTCGCCGAGCAGGCCCGCGCGGCGATCGCGCCGGTGCGCGGGGTGCGCGACCTCGGGCTCTACCAGACCGGCGTGGTGCCGCAGCTGCGGCTCGACATCGACCGCGAGGCCATCGCCCGCTACGGGCTGCGCGTCGCCGACGTCGACGACGTCATCTCGGCCGCCATCGGCGGCGACGTCGCGACCGAGATCTGGGAGGGCGAGCGCCGCGTCGAGGTGGCCGTGCGCGTGGCCGAGCCCTTCCGCCTGGGCGTCGACCGCATCCGCGAGATCCCCGTGGGCACGCCCTCGGGCGCGCGGGTGCCGCTCGGCGCGCTCGCGACCGTGAGCGTGGGCACCGGGCGCGCGGCGATCCAGCGCAACCAGGGCTCCCGCTTCATCGCGCTGAAGTTCAACATCGAGGGCCGCGACCTCGGCAGCGTCGTCGCCGAGGCGCGCGCCCGGGTCGCCCGCGCGGTGCACCTGCCGGCCGGCTACACGATGACCTGGGGCGGCGAGTTCGAGAGCCAGCAGCGCGCGATGCGGCGCCTCGCGATGATCCTGCCGGTGGTGCTGCTGCTCATCTGCGCGCTGCTCTACGGGGTCTTTCAGCGCATGCGCAGCGCGCTGGTGGTGCTGGCCGCGGCGCCGCTGTGCCTGCCCGGCGCGGCGCTCACGCTCATGGCCGCTGGGGTCAACGTCTCGGTCTCCGCGATCGTCGGCGGCATCGCGCTGCTCGGCCAGACGGTGCTCGCCGGCGTCGTGGTGGTCTCGTCGATCAACGAGCTGCGCGACCGCGGCGTCGGGCTCACCGCCGCGGTCGTCGAGGGCACCGCCCGGCGCATGCGCGCGGTGCTCATCACGGCCACGCTCGCGGCCCTCGGTCTGCTGCCCGCGGCCATGTCGCACGCGATGGGCAGCGAGACCCAGCGGCCCTTCGCGCTCGTCATCGTCGGCGGCGTGCTGCTCGCGACGCCGCTGCTGCTGCTCACGCTGCCGGTGCTCTACACCCTGGTCGAGCGCGGCGACCCGCCCGGCGGCCCCGCCTTCCCGACGCCCGACCTCGCCGACGAGGAGGCCGCCTGATGCGCCGCGCGTCGCTCGCCGCCGCCCTCGCGGCGCTGCTGCTCCTCGCCCCGGCGGCGGCGGCCCAGACCGCCGAGGCGCCCGCCATCACGGCCGAGGAGGTGCTCCGCCGGTGGCTCGACCGCAGCCAGGAGGTCGCCGCGCTGCGCGCCCAGGTGCGCGAGGCGCGCTTCGACGTCGTGACGGCGGCGCTCTGGCCCAACCCCTCGCTCCAGGTGAACTTCCTCGGCACGCCCGCGGGCACGCCGCCGGACGGGCGCGCCAACTACGGCGCGCAGCTCACCCAGCCGCTCACGGTCTTCGGGCAGGTGCGCGCGCGGCGCGAGGCGGCGGTGGCGGCCCTGTCGCAGAGCGAGGTCAGCGTGGCCACCTCGCTCTGGAGCACGGCCTCGGAGCTCCAGACCCTGATGGTCGCGCGGGCCTTCGCCGACGCGCGGGTGACGGTGGCCGCGCGCAACCTCGCCGAGGTGGCGCGCCTGGAGGGCATCGTCGAGCGGCGCGTCGCCGCCGGGGCGAGCTCGCCCTACGACGCGCTGCGGGTGCGCATCGGCGCCTCGACGCTGCGGGCCGCGCTCAACGATGCGGCGGTGCAGCGCGACCGCGCCGAGTCGCGGCTGGCGGCGCTGATCGCCGACCCGACGGTGACCGCGGTGCCGATCACCCGCGAGAGCCTCTCGGCCTTCCGCGGACCCGAAGACCCGCGCGCCCTGCTCGAGCTCGCCCTGCGGCGCCGGCCCGACCTGGAGCTGGCGCGCCGCGGGGTGGCCGTCGCGCAGGCCTCCGAGCGCCGGTGGTCGAGCGAGTCGCGCTGGGCGCCGAGCGTCTCGCTGGGCGCCTACGCCACGCAGGACCCGGGCAGCCTCTCGGTGACCGCGGGGTTGTCGTTTCCGCTGCCGGTCTTCGACCGCAACCAGGGCAACGTCGGGCGCGCGCGGGCCGAGGCCCAGGGGCAGGGCGCCCTCGCGGCGGCGCTGGAGGTGCGCGTCGCGCGCGAGGTCACCGGGGCGTGGGAGGCGCGGGCCCACGCGCGCGCGGCGCTCGAAGACTTCCGCGCGCAGACGGCGACGGCCGCCGAGGAGCTGCTGCGCCGCGCCGAGGTGACCTACCAGGCCGGCGGCAACGGCGCCGCGGCCTTCACCATCCAGGACCTCTTCGACGCCTACCGCTCGACCTGGGACGTGCGCGTCGAGGAGCTCACCCTCCAGCAGACCTTCGCCGAGGCCGAGGCCGACCTCGAACGCGCGGCCGCGCTGGTCGTACCGTAGCGGTCCCCGCCATGCGCCACCCGTCTCGTGGAGCCTCCGCCGCGCTCTCGCCCGCCGCCCCCCGTCGGGCGGCGCCGTGAGGCTCGCGCAGCGCCTCACGCTGGCGGTGGTGCTCGCGCTGGTCGCGGTGCTCTCGCTGCACGGCTGGCACCGCGCGCGCCGGGAGGCCGCGCTGCTCGACCGCGAGGGCCGGCGCGACCACCTGCTGCTCGGCCGCGCGCTCGGCATCGGCATGACCGAGACGTGGCGGCGCTCGGGCGAGGCGGCCGCGCTCTCCCTCGTCGACGCGATGAACCAGTCCGAGTCGGAGATCGACATCCGCTGGGTCTGGCTCGACGCGGCGCCGCCCGACCCGTCCGCGGCCCGCGCGC
>JAQBQI010000486.1 GCA_028287085.1 Myxococcaceae bacterium | reverse complement strand
CGACGCGACCGGGCGCGCGTGGGTGCTGCGCGTCGCGGCCGAGGGCGCGGAGCTGGCCCGCTTCGGCTGCGCGCCCCCGCGGCCCTGAACGCCCAAAGCATTGCTTGCGGCGGGGCGGTGTTCTGGTACCAGACTGGGGCCATGAGCCAGGGAAACGTTCCGATCACGCCCGAGGGTCACCAGCGCCACACCGAGGAGCTCAAGCAGCTCAAGACCGTGTCGCGGCCGAAGGTGATCCAGGAGATCGCGACGGCCCGCGAGCACGGCGACCTGCGCGAGAACGCCGAGTACCACGCCGCCAAGGAGAAGCAGGGCTTCATCGAGGGGCGCATCGCCGAGCTCGAGTCCATCCTCGGCCGCGTCGACATCATCGACACCACGCGGCTCTCGGGGTCGAAGGTCACCTTCGGCGCGACGGTGCGCATCAGCAACTCCGACACGGGCGAGGAGGTCACCTACCGCATCGTCGGCCCCTCCGAGGCCGACATCTCCCGCGGCAGCATCTCGATCGCGTCGCCCATCGCCAAGCAGCTCATCGGGCGCCAGGTCGGCGACGAGGTCGCCGTGACGACGCCCGGCGGCGTGCGCACCTACGAGGTGCTCGAGGTCCGCTTCAACGGCTGAGCGCCACCCGTGTTGCGGCGCAGCATTCCCCGCCCGCCCGCGCCGCGTCGGCCGTGAAGCCGCGCCCCGCCGACGCCCCGGCCCCGCCCCCGCCGGGCGACCTCCAGGACGACCCCATCGAGAGCGTTCCGTACGTCGGGCCCACCGTGGCGACGGTGCTGCGCGCGCGCGGCGTCGCCACCGTCGGCGACCTGCTCGCGCAGCTCCCGCGGCGCTACCTCGACCTGCGCGGCGCCGACGACTGGCGCCGGGTGCGCCACGCCGAGACGGGCACGCTCATCTCCGTCGAGGGCTCGATCGAAGACGCCCGCTGGGCCGGCAGCCCGCGCGCCCGCCGGCTCTCCCTCGCGCTGCGCGAGCCCCGCGGCACCACGGTGCTGCGCGCCGTCTTCTTCCACGCGAAGCCCGGCATGTCGGCCCGCCTGGCGCCCGGCCTCACCGTGCGCCTCACCGGCACCCTCAAGCAGCAGCCCAACGGACCCGAGCTGGTGCAGCCCAAGGTGCTCGCGCCGGGCACCCGCACGCGCGCCATCGAGCCGCTCTACGCGGGCATCGGCAGCGTCCCCCCGGGCACCGTCGCGCGCATCGTGACCGCCGCCCTCGCGCGGGTCGCGCGCTGGGGCGACCCCGTCCCCCCGGAGGTCGCCCGCGCCCTCCAGCTTCCGCGCGCGCCCGCCGCGCTGCACCTGCTCCACGCGCCCGACGCCGCCGTCACGCCCGCGACGCTGGTCGACCTCGCCCTCGGCCGCAGCGACGCCCACCGCCGCCTCGCCTTCGAGGAGCTCCTCGCCGTCAGCGTCGCCCTCGAGCGCGCCCGCCACGGCGCGGGCCGCGCGCGCGTCTTCACCGACCCGCGCGGCGTCGCCGACCTCACCGGCGAGCGCCTCGGGCTCGCCCTCACCGCCGGGCAGCGCGCGGTGATCGGCACGCTCCTCGGTGACCTCGCGGGCGGCCGGCCGATGCGCCGCCTGCTCATCGGCGACGTCGGCTCGGGCAAGACCGCCGTCGCCCTCGCCGCCTCGCTGGCCGTGCTGCGCGGGGGCGGCAGCGTGGCGTGGCTCTGCCCGACGACCCTTGTTGCGGCGCAACACGCCAAGACCCTGGAGCGCGGCCTCGGGGGCGACGGCGGGCCGATGGCGGTGCTGCTCGGGTCGACCAACGCGCGGGCGCGCAAGCAGGCCGAGCGGGCCATCGCCGACGGCCTGGTGCGCATGGTGGTCGGCACCCACGCGATCCTCGAGGCGGGGGGCACGCCGCCCGCGCTCGACCTGGTGGTCATCGACGAGCAGCACCGCTTCGGCGTGGCGCAGCGGCTCGCGATGGTGGCGGGGCGCTCGCCGAGCCCGCACCTGCTGGTGCTCTCCGCGACCCCCATCCCGCGCACCCTGGCGCTGGCGCAGTACGGCGACCTCGACCTCGTGACGCTGACCGAGCGTCCCGCCAACCGCCAGCCCGTCACCACGCGCGTGGCGAAGCCCGACGACCGGGGCTTTGTGCAGCGCACCATCGCGCGCGCCCTCGGGGCCGGGGGGAGGGTCTTCGTGGTGGTCCCGCGCATCGACGGAACGCCCGACGACGACGGTCCGAAGACCGGGGTGGCCGACGCCGAGGCGTGGCTGGGCGAGGCGCTGGGGCGTGACCGCGTGGTGGTTCTGCACGGGCGCATGTCCGCCGACGCCCAGAAGGAGGCGCTCGACGCCTTCCGCCGCGGCACGCACCCGCTGCTCATCGGAACCACCGTCGTCGAGGTCGGGCTCGACGTCCCCGAGGCCAACCTCATGGTCATCCTCGGGGCGGAGTTCTTCGGCGTGGCGCAGCTCCACCAGCTGCGCGGGCGCGTCGGCCGCGGTGGTCAGCGGGCGGCCTGCCTGCTCGTGCCCGAGGCCGAGGGGGAGGAGACCAACGCGCGGCTCGAGGAGGTCGCGGGCTGCGCCGACGGCTTCGTGCTGGCCGAGCGCGACCTCGCGCGGCGCGGGGCGGGGGAGTGGTTCGGCGAGCGCCAGTCGGGGGCCGACCTCACGCTGCGCTTCGCCGACCCGGTGCGCGACGTGGCCCTGCTCGCCGCCGCCCGCGAGGCCGCCGCGCGCGTGGTGGCCGCCGACCCGGCGCTCGAGCACCACCCCGCGCTCGCGCGCGCCGTGCGGCGCCTGTTGCAGCGCGGCGCGGCGCCGGTCGCCGAAGAGGCGGGCTGAGCGCGGTGGCGACCTCGCGGGCGGGGCTCCTCGACGCCGCGGTCGCCGTGGCGCTGGCCGCGGCGGTGCTCGACGCCGTGTTCGCCTTCGCGCGCGACGCCGACGCGGCGTGGTCGATCACACCCTTCACGCTCCTGGGTTCGTCGGTCGCGCTGGTGCTCCTCGTCGGCGGCCTTCGCGCGGCGCTCGCGCTGGCGTGGGCGCGGCTCCCGGCGCCGGCGCGCCGCTGGA
>JAQBQI010000436.1 GCA_028287085.1 Myxococcaceae bacterium | reverse complement strand
CGACGCGATCTACCGCCGCAGCAGCTTCCTGCTCGACCACCTGGGCGAGCGCGTCGCGAGCGAGCTCGTGACGATGGTCGACGACCCGATGCTCGTGGCGGGCCCCGGGTCGCGGCCCTTCGACGGCGACGGGCTCCCCGCCCGCAAGAACGTCGTGGTCGAGGGCGGCGTGCTCAAGACCTGGCTGCTCGACACCTACGGCGCGCGCAAGCTCGGGCTGAAGAGCACCGGCAGCAGCGCGAGCAGCACCGGCTCGGGGGCGGGCGTGTCGAACTTCTACCTGCTGCCCGGCAAGCAGTCGCACGCCGACATCGTGCGCTCGACCAAGCGCGGGCTCTACGTCACCGGCATGATGGGCTTCGGCTTCAACGCCGTGACGGGCGACTTCTCGCGCGGCGCCGTCGGCTATTGGATCGAGGACGGCGCCCTCGCCTACCCCGTCTCCGAGGTGACGATCAGCTTGAACTTCCGCGAGCTCTTCGGTTCCATCGACGCGGTGGGCGACGACCTCGACCTGAAGAGCGGCGTGGCCTCGCCCACCATCCGCGTGGCCCAGATGACCATCGCCGGCAGCTGAGTCCGCCCCTCCCCCCTCACTCAGGATCTCCCCCCCAATGTCACTCGGCCTGGTCTGTCACGCGGCGCGACTGCCGGAGCTCGGCGCCGGGACGAGGGACGCCTTCCTGCTCTTCGACGTCACCGGGCAGAGCGCCGCGCCCGACCATGGTCCGGCCGCGGGCGAGCGCGCCCCGCTCTGCCTCGCCATCGCCATCGACGCGTCGAGCTCGATGCGCGGCGGGCGCTTCGCGCTGGCGCTGCAGGCCACCCGCGACGTGCTCGCCTCGCTCGGCCCGCAAGACCGCGTCGCGGTGATCACCTTCGACAAGTCCGCCCGCGTGGCGGTCTCGCCCGCGCCCTTCGACTCGGCGGGCGCCGACACCGCCCGCCGCGCGCTCGACCGGCTCACCACCGGCATCGGAACCAACCTCGGCGCCGGGTGGCGCGAGGCCAGCGAGGCCGTGCTGCGCGTGGTGCTCCCCCACGCCGTGCGCCGCGTGCTGCTGCTCACCGACGGCTACCCCTCGCGCGGCGAGACGCAGCGCGACGCCCTGCGCGCGCGGGTGATGGAGGGCCACGCGCGCGGCGTCGAGACCAGCATCGTGGGCCTCGGCGACGGCATCGACGACGGCCTCTGCGTGGCCCTCGCGGAGGCCGGCGAGGGGAGGTTCCACTACCTGCGCGAGGAGAGCGCGCTGCCCGAGATCGTCACCGCCGAGGTCGAGGGCGCCCGCGCGCTCGTGGCCACGGAGGTCTCGCTCGAGGTGCAGCTGACCCCCCGGGTCGACCGCGCCGAGGTGCTGCACCGCTACCCCTGCAAGCCCGGCGACCGCTCGCTCGACGTGCGCATCGGGGGCGTGGCCCGCGACGCCGCGCGCACCGTGCTGATGGCGGTGGGGCTCAAGGAGGGCACCCCCGACGCGATGCTCGGCTTCGCGACGGCGCGCGGCCGCATGGTGCGCCCGGCGCCCTCGCAGCCGACGGCGCCGGGCTACGACCTCGGCGTGCGCGCGGCGGCCGCCGGCCTCGAAGACATGGAGGACAGCGCGCGCGTCGCGCTGGTGCTGCCGCCCGGCCTCGGCCCGGAGTCGTCGCGCCGCCGCGTCGCCTTCGAGCTGCTGGTGCAGCGCACGCTCGCCGAGGTGCGCGGCGCGTGGGACGGCCTCGACCGCGGCGACCGCGAGGCCGTGTCGCGCCGCCTCGAGCGGGCGCGCGGGCTGCGCCGCCTCTTCGTCGAGCGCGGCCTCGTGCGCGACGACGAGCTGCGCCACATCCCCGACGTCGACGCGGTCGAGCGGGCGATGTTCAGCGCGAGCGCCGAGTCGAAGGAGGAGCGGCGGCGCTTCAGCTCGTGGGCGCACAACACCCAGCTGAGCTTCATCGGGGTGATCCCGGATCCGAAGAAGCGCTAGCGCCGGCCCCGCGCGCGCCGCGGGAGAAAACCGCAAGGGCGCAAGGGTCGCAAGGATCGGAGGGGACGGGAGGTCAGGGGCTCGCGTCGGGCGTCGGGCGTCGGGCGCAGGGCCGTCGCACCGGTTCGCACGCCCGAGGCACCGCTGTCCGCGGCACCTCATCCTTCCTCCCCTCCGATCCTTGCGACCCTTGCGCCCTTGCGGTTTTCTCCCGCGGCGCTCGCGGGGCCGTCGCGCCCGAGCGGTGCGGGCTAGCTCGACATCCGCTTCTGCAGCTTCGCCAGCACGGTGGCCGCGCCGTGGTGGAAGGCCTGCGGCGCGCCGCGCTTCACCCACCAGAGCAGCCGGCCCTCGGCGTGCGGGAGCACGTAGAGCTGGCCCGCGGCCGCGCCGTCGAGGGTCATGCGCGCGACGTCGGCGGCCGACCACTTGCTCTTCGCCATCATCTTCTCGGCCATGCCCTTGGCCTTGAGCTCGCCGCCGCGCGCGTCGTTCATGATGTTGGTCGGGAAGAACGAGGGGCAGAGCACCGTCACGCCCACCCCGGTGCCGTGGAGCTCGCCCGCGAGCGTCTCGGAGATGGCGATGACCGCGGCCTTGGTCGCGTTGTAGGGCGCCATCGTCGGGGCGCAGGCGATGCCCGCGAGGCTCGCGACGTTGATGATGTGCCCGCTGTCCTGCTTGCGCATCGCCGGGATGAAGGCCTCGCAGCCGTGGGCGACGCCGAGGAGGTTCACGCCGACGATCCAGCTCCAGTCGTCGCCGCTGACGGTGCCCATCTCGCCCGCCACGGCCACGCCCGCGTTGTTGATCAGCAGGTCGACGCCGCCGAGCTTCTCGTGGGCGAAGCGCGCGAGCTCGTCGACGGTCTCGCGCTTCGCGACGTCGCCGACGAAGGTCTCCAGCGGCGCGCCGGTCATCAGCGCCGCCGTCTCCTTCAGCCCCGCCTCGCGCACGTCGGCGCCGACCACCCGCGCCCCGCGGCGCGACAGCTCGACGCAGAACGCCCGCCCGAGCCCGCTGCCCGCGCCCGTCACCACCGCCCTCGGATGCACCACGAGTGTCACGACTGTTACCGCCCTTCGGAGACGCTGCGACCCGCGAACCGCTCGGCGCCCTCGCGGCGCCACCACTCGATGTACCGCTGGTGCGCGCGCTCGCGCTCGCGCCGCGGGAGGTTGTAGTAGTAGCCGAAGAACTGCCCCGTCAGCTTCTTCAGCTCCTCGCTGGCCTCGTGCCGGAGCGTGCCGTCGACGTGCAGCAGCGCGTCGATGAGCCACTCGACGCGGTGCTGCTCGGAGGCCGTCGACCACCAGTCGACCCAGTGCTGCGCGGTGGTGCCGAAGTCCTGCCGGGTGATGAGCACGAGCGCGCGCTGCGCGGCGAGGGAGAGCGGGCCGTCGCGGTCGGAGAGCGCCGCGATCAGCAGCGGCACCGAGTCGACGTCGCGCAGCTCGCCCAGCGCGGCGGCCGCGCGGCGACGCACCAGGGCCGAGTCGCGCGGCTCGCGCAGGGCGGTGCGCAGGGTCGCGCCCACGGCGGCGAACTCCGGGAAGCGCCGGTGCGCGCGCAGCACCTCGAGCACCGCGGGGTGGAGGGCCTCGTCGTCGCCGAGCGCCAGCAGGCTGAGGCGGGGCAGCGCCGAGGGGTGCGCCACGTCGTGCAGGCAGAGCAGCGCGCAGTAGCGGCGGTCGGGGTCGTCGGAGTCGAGGGCCTCGATGAGCGACGGCACCGCCGCCTGGCGGAACATCAGCGCCAGCCGCAGCAGCGGGCCCGCGTCCTCGACCGAGGGCATCTTGGTGAGCGGCGCCGTGCGGTTGAGGGTGTGCGGCCCCGGGAAGAAGCGGAAGAGCGACGCCAGCGCCCGGTCGCCCATGCCCAGCAGCGTGGCCGCCGTGCGCTCGGGGAGCGCGCCGCCGCGGGCGACCTCCTCGACGAGGCGGTCGACCTCGGCGTCGCCCCGCTGCGAGGGCTTGGTCTTCGCCTTCGCCTCGCCGCGGGCCGCGGCCGGCGCCGGCTTGCGCCGGGCGACGCCCGCGAGCACCGCCG
>JAQBQI010000434.1 GCA_028287085.1 Myxococcaceae bacterium | reverse complement strand
CTCGTATGTGAAGTCGAAGTGTCAGGGCGTGACGATGATTTACAGCTGGTAGAGCTGGCCGTCGTCGGCCGTGTAGTGGAGGCGCACGTGCAGCGCCTTGATGGTGATCCCGCGCTCGCGCTCGATGTCCATCTTGTCGAGGAACTGCTCGACGCGCTCGCGCGCCGAGAGGGCCCCGGTGAAGTCGAGGATGCGGTCGGCCAGCGTGCTCTTGCCGTGGTCGATGTGCGCGATGATGGAGAAATTGCGGATGTACTGCGGTTCAGTCGACATATTCAGCCGACCGGCGTCCTAGCAGATTTCCGCGAAAGGTGAGCGACCGACTCTTCAGGGCTGGCGGCGCGCGGCGGCGTTATCGACCAGCGCAAGCTGGCCCGGGAGCTTCTCGCGATGCTTCTGCAGAACCATGTCGATGCCCTCGCGGATGAACTCCGCCATGGGCACCTTCGTGCGCTCGTTGAGGAGCTTCAGCAGCTCGAGCTGCTCGGGCTCGATGTAGATCGTCGTCGAGACCTTCTTGCGCGGCATGGCCCTTTGTCCCGCAGCGATCGGTTGCAGTGGTGGCCCTTCATCCCTGGCGAGGGCGAGGTTTGCGATCGCGGCGCTTCCGAGCTTTTCGTCCACGATGCACCTCATCCACGACCCAGCGGCCGGGTTACCAATGCATGTACCCTACGATGCGGGTAGGTGCACCGTCAACGCGATCTTCCATCGCCGAGCCTGAGAGCGAGGACTTTCCTGGCTTTGCTCGTGCCATGGGTCTCTGTCGGTGGGGTCTTGCCAGAGTGCGGGGGGGATGGCAGGCGCGCTTGCCCTGGGCGTGCGTGGGTCTTTAGAGTACGGAGCCCGCGATGAGCGCGGCCGATCGATGGTCTGCGACGTGGACGGAGCGAGTGATGACGGAGCGGGTACGGGTGGCGGCGGCGGCCGTGGTGCTGTTGCTGGGTTGTTCGGGGGACGGGGCGTCGGGGCGGCGGTCGGGCGAGAGCGCCGCGGCGTCGAGGGAGCCCCGGAGCGCGGCGATGCCCCACGAGGACTGCGTGACGGGCACGAACATCGAGACGCGCGACGTCGACGGTGACGGCCGGGTGGATATCCGAACGGAAATGGCCGACGGCCGGCCCCGCTGCCGGGAGACCGACGCCAACTTCGACGGCCGGGTGGACATCTACCGCTGGTTCGACTCGTCGAACGGCCAGGTGACCCGGGTCGAGGAGGACTACGACTTCGACGGGCGCATCGACGTGGTGGCGAACTTCGAGGCCGGGGTGCTGGCGCGCGACGTCATGGACACGAACTTCGACGGCCTCACCGACACCTGGCGCACCTACCGGGGCGGCCGGGTGATCGAGCTGCGGCGCGACGCCGACGGCGACGGCCGGGTCGACACCTGGGAGCGCTTCGACGACACGGGCCGGGTGACGTACTCGGCGACCGACGCCAACCGCGACGGCTCGCCCGACCAGGACGACGCGGGCGCGGCGCCGGCGGGCGACAGCGGCACGCCGGTGACCACGGTGACGACGCAGGTCTCGGCCGACGGCGGTGCGCCGGGTTCGACGGGCGCGCAGAAGGGGGCACGACGATGAAGCGGTGGGCGGCCATTGGGGCGCTGGTGGCGCTGGGGTGCTCGTCGACGACGACGAGCGCGCGGCGCCTGGTGTTGCGGAGCGCGACGGGGATGCAGACGGCGACGGCGCGGGAAGACCGGAGCCGCTGCGACGCGACCCGGCCGGGCCGCACGTCGAGCGAGTACGACACGAACAGCGACGGCGTGCCGGACGTGAGGAAGGTGTTCCAGACGGTGGGCGAGGCGGCCGAGGTGCACTCGGTGCTCGTGTGCCGCGAGGTCGACCTGAACCACGACGGCAGCAAGGACGTCTTCCGCTTCTACAACGACGAGGGGCGAACGCTGCGCGAGGAGGAAGACCGCGACTTCGACGGCCGCATCGACGTGATCACGTACTTCGAGGGCGGCGACGTGGTGCGGCGCGAGTTCGACACCAACGCCGACGGCATGGTCGACATGCGGCTGTACTTCCGCGACCACCGGGCGTTCAGGGCCGAGCGCGAGCTGCAGGCCGACAGCAGCCCCGACTTCCACGCCGACTACTGGGAGTTCTTCGACACGCACGGCAACGTCGTGCGCATCGGCTGGGACTACGACCACGACGGTCGCGCCGACCGGTGGGATCGCATCGACCGGCTCGCGCCGCAGCGACCGCAGGCGAGTGCGCAGCAGCCCTCGTCGCAGCCCGCCCCGCCGCCGGGCACGCCCGACCCGGCGACCCCGCCCGCGGCTCCGACCCCGGCCCCGACCGCTGCCCCGACCCCGACCACCGCCCCGGCGACTCCGAGCGTCAGCCCGTGACGGTCACCAAGGGTGAGCGGTTGCAGAAGGTGCTGGCCCGCGCCGGCGTCGCCTCGCGGCGTCACGCGGAAGAAATCATCACCGCCGGCCGCGTGCGGGTCAACGGCAAGGTCGTGACGGAGATGGGCGTGCGCGTCGACGCCCGCCGCGACAAGGTCGAGCTCGACGGCAAGCGGCTGGTCTCCGAGCCGCTGGTGCACGTCGTGATGCACAAGCCCCGCGGGGTCATGACGACGCTGAGCGACCCGGAGGGGCGGCCGACGGTGGCCGACATCCTGAAGAACCTGCCCGCCCGGGTGTACCCGGTGGGTCGGCTCGACTTCCACACCTCCGGGGTGATGCTCGCCACCAACGACGGCGACCTCGCGCAGGCCCTGCTGCACCCGCGCAAGTCGGTTCCGAAGACCTACGTCTGCAAGGTGCGCGGCGTCGTCACCGACCTTCAGCTCGACAAGCTGCGCGAGGGCGTGATGCTCGCGCCGTCGGAGAGCGACCCGGGCGAGGCGCCGCGCAAGACGCTGCCCGCCGACGTGAAGCTGCTGCGCCACACGCCGTCGATGGTCTCCGACGAGCGCGGCGAGCCCATCAACGACGGCGCCACCTGGATGGAGGTGACGCTCCGCGAGGGGCGCACCCGGCAGATCCATCGGATGGCCGAGGCCGTCGGGCTCTTCGTGATGCGCCTCGCGCGCCTCTCCTTCGCGGGCATCACCGCGGAGGGGCTGCGGCCCGGGGAGAAGCGCGCGCTCACCGACGACGAGGTCACCCTGCTGCGCCGGGAGTACCTGCGACCGGCGGAGGGCGCGTCGGCCCCGAAGGGACACGACGGCGACTACCCCGAGTCGGACGCCGACGAGGGCGACGAGCAGGCGCCGACCGCGAAGCGGAAGCACGCGCCGAAGCGTCCCGGCGGCGGCGCCGGTCGCGCCGCGGGGCGCAGCGTGAGCCAGTCGAAGGCCGCGCCCGCGACGCCCGCCGCGCGTGGTGCG
>JAQBQI010000396.1 GCA_028287085.1 Myxococcaceae bacterium | reverse complement strand
CGCGCGCGCCGCTCGTCGCGCTCGCGCTGCTGCTGGTCGCGGCGCTCACCACGGTGTTCATCACCGACACCTCGGAGAGCGCCGTCGCGCAGGCGGTCGCGTCGTCGCCGCTGCGGCTGGTGCTCCTCTACACCGCGCTGCTCGCGCCCCTCTCCGAAGAACTCTTCTACCGCGGCGCCCTCACCCGCTCGCTGGCCCGCCTCGGGCCCACCGGGGCGATCGTCGCGCAGGCGGCGATCTTCACCTCGCTGCACGCGTTCCAGCTCCGCGGGGCCTACCTCGGGCTGATCCCCATCGCGGCGCTCGGGCTCACCAACGGCTGGCTGCGGCGGGCCTCCGGCGGGCTGGCGGTGCCGTGGCTCGTGCACTCCCTCTATAACGGCGCGCTCATCGCCACGACCCTGTTCGCGCCCGGCTGAGCCCGACATTCGACGCGCCCGCGATGGCGGTTGGGCCGTAAATCTGGTAGCGGCCGCGCCCATGTCCTTTGCTGATCTCGGCGCGCACCCGACCCTCCTCCAGGCCCTCGAGGCGCGCGGCTACGTCACCCCCACCCCCGTCCAGGCCGCCGTGCTCGACGCCGCGATGCTGGGGCGCGACCTCCTCGTCTCCGCCGAGACCGGCTCCGGCAAGACCGTCGCCTTCGGCCTCGCCCTCGCGCACACCCTCCTCGGCGCCGAGCCCACGCTCCCGCGCGCGACCACGCCGCGGGCCCTGGTGCTGGCCCCGACGCGCGAGCTCGCCCTCCAGGTGCAGCAGGAGCTTCAATGGCTCTACGGCTCGGCCGGCATGCGCAGCGTCGCCTGCGTGGGCGGGGCGCCGCTGGCCCAGCAGCTCCGGGCCCTGGCCGACGGGGTGCACCTCGTGGTGGGCACGCCGGGCCGCATCTGCGACCACATCGAGCGCGGCTCGCTCAAGCTCGGCGAGATGAAGGCCCTCGTGCTCGACGAGGCCGACGAGATGCTCGACATGGGCTTCCGCGACGAGCTCGACCGGGTGCTGGCCGCCGCGCCGAAGGGACACCGCGCGCTGTGGTTCTCCGCGACGCTGCCGCGCGAGGTGGGCGAGCTCGCCAAGAAGTGGCTGGAGAACCCCGCCCGCGTCGCCGCGACCCCGGCGCAGCAGGCGCACGCCGACATCAAGTACGTGGTGAACATCGTGGCCTTCCGCGAGCGCGAGCACGCGGTGGTCAACGTGCTGCGCGCCCACGACGCGCCCGCGGCCATCGTGTTCTGCGCCACCCGCGAGGAGGTCTCGCGCCTCCAGGCGACGCTGCGCGAGCGCGGCTTCCGCTGCGTGGGCCTGAGCGGCGAGCTCACCCAGCCCGAGCGGGCGCGGGCCCTCCAGATGCTGCGCGACGGGCACGCCAAGGTGCTCGTGGCCACCGACGTGGCGGCGCGCGGCCTCGACCTGCCCGACGTCTCGCTGGTCATCCACGCCGACCCGCCCCGCGACGCGATGACGCTGCAGCACCGCAGCGGCCGCACCGGGCGCGCGGGCCGCAAGGGCACCGCGGTGCTGCTGGTCTCGCCCGACCGCCGGCAGCTGCTCGCCCGCATGCTGCGCACCGCCAACGTCAACACCGCCTCGTGGGAGCCGTGCCCCACGGCGGAGACCATCCGCAGCCTCGACGACGACCGGCTCGTCGCGAAGCTCGAGGCCACCGGCGTCACGCCGACCGACGAGGACGTCGCCGTCGCCCGCCGCCTGCTCGCCAAGCGCCCGGCCGAAGACCTCGTCGCCGCACTCGTCACGCTGACCCGGGGGGAATTCCCCGAGCCCGAAGAGCTGCCGATGACGGTCTCCTTTGCGAGCAAGCTGCTCGCGTCGATGGCGCAGCCGCAGGCGCAGCGCCCGTACGTTCCGCAGCAGCGCTACGACCGCAACGAGTACCGCGGCGGGCAGGGCGGCGCCCCGCCGGCGCCCTTCGAGCAGCGCCCCGCCGCGACCGGCGCCCCCTACGAGCCGCGCCCCGCGTACGCGCCGCGGCCGTCGACGCCGCCCTTCGAGACGCGCAACGAGTACGACGGTCCGCCGCGCGGGCCGCGGGTCGACGAGCGCGGCGCGGCGCCGGCGCCCGGGTCGTGGTTCGTGCTCAACGTGGGCCGCGAGAAGCGGGCCGACCCGCGCTGGCTCATCCCGGTGCTCTGCCGCTGGGGCGGCCTCCAGAAGGAGGACATCGGCGTGATCCGGGTGCTCGACCGCGAGACGCGGGTGGAGATCCTCGGGCGCGCCGCGGCGACCTTCCGGGAGCGCACCTCGATGCCCGACCGGCTCGACCCGACGCTGCGCGCGATGCCGGTCGACGACCAGGGCCCGCCGCGCCGGCCGCCGCCGCGCAGCACCTGGCGCAAGACCACCGAGCGCTGAACCGGTCGGCGCCGACCTTCGGCGCCGGGCCCCGGCGTTGACACCACCCGACCGGTGTGGTGTCGCTCCCGGCGTGAGCCGCAAAGCCCTCCGCATCGCCCCATCGATCCTCTCCGCGGACTTCTCGCGCCTCGGCGAAGAGGTGCGCGCCATCGACGCCGCCGGCGCCGACTGGGTGCACGTCGACGTGATGGACGGGCGCTTCGTGCCCAACATCACCATCGGCCCGCTGGTGACGGCCGCGGTGCGCAAGGTCACCGCCAAGGTCGTCGACTGCCACCTGATGATCGTCGAGCCCGAGCGCTACGTGGCCGACTTCGCCAAGGCCGGCGCCAACGTCATCTCGGTGCACGTCGAGGCCTCGACGCACCTCGAGCGCACGCTGCAATCGATCCGCGGTCTGGGCTGTCGCGCGGGCGTGGTGCTCAATCCCGCCACCTCCGAAGAGACCATTCGCTACGTCCTTCATTGCACCGACCTGGTGCTGGTGATGAGCGTCAACCCGGGTTTCGGCGGGCAGTCGTTCATCCCGGCGGTGGTGCCGAAGGTGCGGGCCATTCGGGAGATGATCGACGAGAGTGGCTACGACATCGACCTCGAGGTGGACGGCGGGGTGACGGCGGAGACCGCGCCGGCGCTGCGCGAGGCGGGCGCCGACGCCTTCGTGGCGGGCTCGGCGGTCTTCGGCCGCGGCGACTACGCGGCGGCGATTCGCGCGCTGCGCGTGGGCGGTGACCGGTGACCGACGCGGCGCCGCTGGAGACGCTGTTCATCGCCGGGCGCGCGACGGCGCGGCGGCTGCGCAAGGCGCGGCTGACGGTCGTCGACGGGCCCGACCGCGGCAAGACCTGGGCGATGGAGCGCGCGCGCGTGGCCATCGGGCGCAGCGCGGTGTGCGAGGTTCCGCTCAACGACCGCTCGGTGTCGAACACGCACGCGGAGATCGAGGCCGTCGAGGAGGGCTGGGTGCTGCGCGACCTGGGCAGCACCAACGGGACCTTCCTCGGCGACATCAAGGTGCGCGAGGTGGTGATGCCGCTCGGGGCGCGCTTCCGGGTGGGCGCGACGCTCTTGCAGATCGACCCGGGCGAGGGGGCGATCGAGATCCCGCTGTCGCAGTCCGACCGCTGGCAGGAGCTGGTGGGCAGGTCGGTGGCGATGCGGCAGGTCTTCGCCGAGCTCGACAAGATCGCGCCGCTCGACGTGACGGTGCTAGTCACGGGCGAGACGGGCACGGGCAAGGAGCTCGTGGCGCGCGCCATCCACCGGGTGTCGAAGCGGGCGCAGGGTCCGATGGTGGTGCAGGACTGCTCGGCGCTCCCGAAGGACCTCGTCGAGAGCATTCTCTTCGGGCACGAGAAGGGCGCCTTCACGGGGGCCAACGAGCGCCGCTCGGGCTGCTTCGAGCAGGCCCACAAGGGCACGGTCTTCCTCGACGAGGTGGGCGAGCTGGAGATCGGGCTGCAGCCGAAGCTCCTGCGGGTGCTGGAGGGCCGCGAGGTGCGCCGCCTCGGCGGCACGCAGGTGATCCCGGTCGACGTGCGGGTGATCGCCGCGACGCACCGCGACCTGCGCGCCATGGCCGGCTCGGGGGGCTTTCGCGAGGACCTCTACTATCGACTCGGCGTACTGACCATCGAACTCCCGCCGTTGCGGTCACGGCGCGAGGACATCCCCCTGCTGGCGCGGCACCTGTTGGAAGAGTTCTGCAAGCGCAACCCCGACCTCGGGGCGCGGAGCTTCTCCGACAGCGCGCTCGACCGCCTGGCGGGGTTGCCCTTTCCGGGCAACGTGCGCGAGCTGCGCAACGTGGTCGAGCGGGCGGCCTCGCTGGCCGACGCGGCGGAGATCACCGCCGACGACATGCTGCCGGCGAGCGCCTCGCGCATGATGGCGATGCCCGCGCGGGCGTCGGACCCGGGCGCGGCGGCGCTGAACGAGTCGCTGCTGGCGATGCCCTTCAAGGACGCCAAGACGCGGCTGCTGGAGGGCTTCGAGCCGCAGTACCTGGCGGCGATGCTCAAGCGCCACGGGGACAACATCACCCGCAGCGCCGCGGCGGCGGGGCTGACTCGCTATCACCTGCGCGAGCTCTGCAAGCGATACGGACTGAGGAGCACGGACAACGAGCCGGAGTGAGCTCCGGCCCGCTCTGACTGGATCAGTTCTTCGCCGGCGTCGCCGCGTCGACCGCGCTTTCGACGGCGCTCTCGACCGCGTCGCGCGCCTCGGCCATGCGGTGTCCGGCCGCCGTGCGCGCCTCGGTGAGCCGCGTCTCGGCCGCGTTCGTCACGTTGTCGACCGCGGTGCCCACCGCCGCCCGCGCGTCGCTCGCCGCGCTCTCCAGCGAGGCCCGCGCCTCGGTGGCCGCCGTGCCCACGGCGGCGCGCGCCTCGTTGATCCGCAGCTCGGCGCTCTCGACCGCGTGCCCGACCGCGGTGCGCGCCTCGATGAGCTTCAACTCGGCGCTCGCCCGCGCGCCCGAGAGCGTCGCCGAGGCGGCGTTGGCCGCGCCCACCAGCTTCTCGCGCAGCACGTGGGCCGGCGGGTGGCGCAGGTCGCGCACCACGCCCACCAGCGCCAGCGCGCGGAGCGTGTAGTAGCTGATGTCGAACTCCCACCAGAAGAAGCCCTGGTTGGCGCTGTTCATGTAGTGGTGGTGGTTGTTGTGCCAGCCCTCGCCGAGCGTGATGAGCGCCAGCAGCGGGTTGTTGCGCGAGGTGTCGGTGGTCTCGTAGCGCCGCGACCCCCAGACGTGCGCGAGCGAGTTGATGAAGAAGGTGCCGTGCCAGCCGAAGACCGTGCTCACGCCGGCGCCCCAGACGACGCCGCGCCAGCCGTCGATCGCGTAGCAGAGCGCCGTCAGCGCCGCGAAGGGCACCCAGTGGAAGCGGTCGATCCAGCGCAGCTCGGGGTACTTCGCGAAGTCGGGGATGAGCGCGAGGTCGGTGCCGTCGTGGTCGGGCGCGGTGATCCACCCGACGTGCGAGTAGAGGAAGCCGCGCTGCTTCGGGGAGTGGATGTCGCGGGGCGTGTCGCTCCAGCGGTGGTGGATGCGGTGCAGGCCCGCCCACCAGAGGGGGCCCTTCTGCACCGAGCTCGCCCCCACCCACGCCAGCACGAACTGGAACCACCGCGACGTCTTGTACGAGCGGTGCGCGAAGTAGCGGTGGTAGCCCGCGGTGATGCCCCACATGCGAATGACGTAGAGCGCGAAGGCGAGGGCGACGCTCTTCGCGCTGACGCCGACCACGAAGGGCAGCGCGAGGCTGAGGACGTGGATGAGCACGAACCCGACGAGCGAGGTCTGCAGCCAGATGGGGCGGGCCTTGACCACGGTGGGTCGGGGGGTGTCACTCATCGATTGGTCCTAGGGCTCGGTCGGCGCGAAGCACAGCCGCGCAAGCGCCGCAAACTCTTGCCATAGCTTCGCCGCGCTGACCATCGCGCCCCGGTCGCCACTTCTGGTAGCGTCCGCGGCCGATGCGCCGCCGCCCCTCCTTCGCCCTGCTTTTCCCGCTGCTTCTCGGCCTCGCCGCGTGCAGCTCCGACCCCTCGGTGCCCTTCGACGGGGACGCCGGCATCAACCCGCCCTCCGACCTCGGCGCCGTCGTCGACGCGCCCGCGGCGACCGACCTCGGCGCCCGCTCCGACGTTGCGACCGTCGCCGATGTCGGCAATGTCACCGACGCGGCGCCGCCCCGCGACGGGCCGCTCCCCGGCCTCGGCGGGCTCTCCGGCGCCTGCGGCAACCTCCGCGCGATGCTGCACAGCGCGGCCCCCTCGCTGGTCGAGAACGGCCTCGTCTTCATGGCCGGCGAGCGCTACGTGCGCGCCGCGCTCTCGCCCGGCGGGCAGCGCCTCTTCGACACGCCCAACGCGGGCGGCAGCTCGACCGAGTCGGAGGTCTTCAGCTACGAGGTGCTGCACCGCTGCGAGGACGCGGCGCTGGTCGCCACCGAGACCGAGGTGATGTACCAGCCGGCCAACGACGCGGGCGCCAACTCGATCACCGACCTGCTGGTGTCGATCGGCGGCGAGCGCGTCGGGGTGAGCGTCACGCGCGCGTACCGCCCGATGCCGATGGTGCTCACCGAGGCCAACGCGCGCGACCTGCTGGTCACCAAGCTCACGGGCATCAACCGCAGCTCGATGCGGGTGCTCCCGGCGCAGCGGTGGGTGAAGCAGATCCTGCACGTCTTCGCGGTGGACATGAGCGCGGCGCAGGCCGTGTCGCGGGCGTGGACGACCATCGACGCCGGCGTGCGCGCCGACACCATCGTGCTGGTCACGCTCACCCGCGGCGCGGGCTTCATCTACTGCAACCCCGACCCCGCGCTCGGCAGCGAGTGCCCGCCCATCTAGACGGCCCCGCGGCCGCGCCCGCCGGGGTTGCTGCGACGCCCGCTGCCGTGGTAGCAGCGCGGCCCTAGCAAAGAGGACCATGTTCAAGACGTTGACCGAAGGGTTTCGCAAGGCGCGTCAGAAGCTCACCGGGGTCGCGGAGCTCACCGAAGCCGACATCGAGGCCGCCCTCCGGGACGTGCGGCTCTCGCTGCTCGAGGCCGACGTCGAGCTCAACGTCACGCGGCGGTTCCTCGGGCGGGTGAAGGAGAAGATGCTGGGGCAGGTGGTCAAGCTGCGCGCCGAGTCGGCGGGCAAGAAGGCCACCATCACGCCCGACCAGCTCTTCGTGAAGGCCTGCCAGGAAGAGCTCGTCGCGATGATGTCGTCGCCCGACGCCGCGCCGCTCGTCGAGGCGCCGAAGGGCACGCCCACCCTCATCATGATGGTCGGCCTCCAGGGGCAGGGGAAGACCACCACCAGCGCCAAGCTCGCCAAGCTGCTTACCGAGGAGGGTAAGAAGGTGCTGCTCGTGGCCGCCGACCTCCAGCGCCCGGCCGCCGTCGAGCAGCTCAACGTGCTCGGCCAGAAGATCAACGTGCCCGTCTTCTCGGCGCCGACCACCACGCCGGTCGAGGTGTGCAAGCGCGCCCTCGCGATGGCCAAGGTGCAGAAGAAGGACGTGGTGATCTTCGACACCGCGGGCCGCCTCGCCATCGACACCGTGCTGATGGACGAGCTCCGCTCGATCAAGAGCGAGACGAAGCCGCAGAACATCCTGCTCGTGGTGAACGCGGCCATCGGGCAGAACGCGCTCGCCACGGCGACGGCCTTCCACGACACGCTCGGCCTCACCGGGGTGGCGCTCACCATGCTCGACGGCGACGCCCGCGGCGGCGCGGCGCTGGCCATCCGCGAGGTCACGGGCATCCCCATCCGCTACGCGGGCGTGGGCGAGGGGCTCGACAAGCTCGAGGCCTTCCGCCCCGACGGCATGGCGTCGCGCATCCTCGGGATGGGCGACATCGTGTCGGTGGTCAACGACTTCAAGAAGGTCGTCGACGAGAAGCGCGCCGAAGAAGACGCGATGCGCATGCTCGGGGGGCAGTTCACCCTCGACGACTTCGTCGCGCAGATCGAGACCATCCAGAAGATGGGTCCCCTCCAGGACCTCTTCGACCGCATGCCCTTCTTCAGCGGCATGCTCCCGCCCGACGCGAAGGTCGACGACCGCGAGCTCGACAAGGCCAAGGTCATCGTCTCCTCGATGACCAAGGGCGAGCGCCGCGACGCCGAGCTGTTCAAGCGCGAGCCCACCCGCGTGACCCGCGTCGCCAAGGGCGCGGGCTACGCCCCCGAGGCCGTCGCCGAGCTCGTCGCGAAGTTCGTGATGATGCGCGACATGATGGGCAACATCGGCCAGCAGGCGAGCTTCCTCCAGAAGCTCCCCGGGGCGAAGCAGCTCGCCATGGCCCGCCGGCTCAAGGACATGGTCAAGGTCCAGGGGGAGGACCAGGCCATCGCGCAGATCGCGCAGGAGATGCTGGAGTCCGCGGTCGCGGGCGGCGGCGGTCGCGGCATGCCCGGCGGCTTCCCCGGGATGCCCGGTGGCTTCCCCGGGATGCCCGGCGGCATGGGCGGATTCCCCCCCGGCATGGGCGACCCCAACGAGCTCATGCGCGCGCTGATGGGTGGCGGCATGCCCGGGATGCCCGGCGCTGGGGCCCCGGGGGCGCCGCGCCCGCGGCAGCCCGCGATGGGCACGCCCAAGGACAAGCGCAAGCAGGAGCGCGACGCGCGCCGCAAGAACCGCAAGAAGTAACGAGAAGATCTTTCAATGAGGACATCGATGAAGACGTGGATGCCGTGGGTGGTTTGCTTGGCTCTGGGCGGCGCGTGCGTGGAGCAGCCGACCCAGCCCAACCGGGGCGGCGCCTCGCAGGCTGATCTGGAGCGCATCCGGCGCCAGGTGGTGTCGCGCACGGCCCCGACGCCGCAGCACGCCCTCAACTTCAATTGGGACAACAAGATCGAGCTGCTCGGCTACGACTTCAACGTCCAGAACAACACGCTGCGCCCCGGCCAGAGCGTGACGATCACCTGGTATTGGAAGTGCCGCGCGCCGACCGGCGACGGCTGGCACCTCTTCACGCACCTCGACGACGCCAACGGCCCGCGCACCAATCAAGACAACGTCGGCGACACCCGCCGCGCCTACCAGCCCGAGCGCTGGCGCGCGGGCGAGTTCATCCGCGACACCCAGAGCTTCGAGCTGCCCGGCGACTGGGACTCCCCCGTCGTGCGCATCCACCTCGGCGTCTGGAAGGAGGGCCAGCCCCGCATGGCGGTCACCCCCGCCGACCGCACCGACGGCGACCGCCGCGCGCGCGTCATCGAGCTCCAGACCGGCGTGCAGGTGCAGCTGACCGAGACCGTGGTGCCGCGCGCGAGCGGGGCGATCACCGCCGACGGCCGCCTCGACGAGCCGGCCTGGGCCAACGCCGGCCGCACCGGTCCGCTGGTCAACCCGGGCAACGGCAGCCCCCCCGGCCCCACCGAGGCGCACGCCAACGCCATGATGTTGTGGGACGACACCAACCTCTATGTTGGATTCCACGTGGCCGACGACAACCTCGTCGACCCCTCCACGGCGCGCGACAACGAGCTCTGGACCCACGACGCCGTCGAAGTGATGATCGACCCCAACGGGGACGGCAACAACTACTTCGAGTTCCAGGTTTCGCCGAAGAACCAGCGCTTCGATACCCGATATGACAGCGCCGGCCACCCCGCCGTGCCGGGCCATGTCGACTTCAATCCCGAGACCCGCTCGGGCGTAGTGGCCAATGGCACCATCGGCAACCCCGACGACACCGACACCGGCTACGACGTCGAGCTGGTCATTCCGTGGGCCAGCCTCGCCGACCTCCCGCACACCCCCCCGGCGGCGGGCGACCAGCTCCGGGTGAACCTCTTCGTGATGGACGAGCCCAAGACCGGCGGCCAGCGCAGCGCCGCCTGGAGCGCCCCGCGCAGCAACACCTTCCACAACCTCTCGCGCTTCGGCCGCATCACCCTCGCCGTCGACGCCCCCGGCGCCCCCGGCGCGGCCGCGCCCACCGCCGCCGTCCCCCCGATGCCCGTCCTCCTCGCGCCGACCCTGGTGCCGCCGCTCGCCAACGGCGGCGCCCCGCTCCGTCGCGTCGTCCCCGCCCCCGCCCACTGACCCCTCGCGCCCGACGTGCGGCTCGATTCCGCACGCGCCGTGGTGTTAGGGTCGCACCCGGTCTCTCCCTTCGCAGCTCTTCTTGACGAGGTTTCATGCGCGCGTCGCGGTCGTGGCGTTGGTCCGTGGTCGGTGGGTCTTTGCTCGCGGCGTGCAGCACCAACTCGGGGGCGACGGGCGGCGACGCCTCGACCGCCCGCTCCGACCTCGGCGTCGCTGACGCTTCGGACGTCGGCAGCACCGCGCTGCCCGACGGCTGGGTGGGCCCGAGCTTCGACGTGCCCGCGCGGGTCGACGCCGGGGCGGCCGCGACCGACGGCGCCGCCGCCGACGCCCGCGACGCGCTGACGGTGACCACCCTCCCCGACGGCGCGATGACGGCGTGCGGCACGCGCGAGCGCTGCGACAACGGCATCGACGACGACTGCAACGGCATGACCGACGAGGAGTGCAGCTGCCTCCCCGGGTCGACGCAGCCCTGCTACCCCGGCGACCCGCTGCGGGCGGGCCGCGGGGTCTGCACCCTCGGCACGCAGCGCTGCGGCGGGACGGGCGAGTTCGGCACCTGGGGCGCGTGCGCCGGCTTCGGGCAGCCGCGGGCGATCAACTGCGCGATGCCGACGCTCGACAACCGCTGCGACGGCAACCCCGGCGTCGGGTGCCTGTGCATGCCGGGCGCGTCGCGCAGCTGCTACGGCGGCCCCGCCGGGACGCA
>JAQBQI010000388.1 GCA_028287085.1 Myxococcaceae bacterium | reverse complement strand
CGGCGCGCGCGCCGGTGGCCGCGGGCCTGCGGGCGGAGGGGCGCGCGGTGGCCGAGAGCGACCCGCTCGACGACGAAGGGGTGGCGAGTCTCGTGGCGTGGGAGGGATTCGCCGAGGTCGTGCGCGCCGGTTGACGGGGCGGGGGCGCGGGTGCGATCGATCCCCGCGATGAACGACGCGGCGCGGCCGACGGGATTGCGGGCGGTGATCCTGGCAGGGGGCAAGGGCCGGCGGCTGGCGCCCTTCACCGCCGCCTTCCCGAAGCCGCTGGTGCCGGTGGGCGACCGCGCGGTGCTCGAGGTGCTCATCCGCCGCCTCGTGGCCGCGGGCGTGACCGAGATCGTGCTCTCGGTCGATCACCTCGCCGAGCTGATCATGGCCTACGTCGGGGGCCACCCCGGGCTGCGCTCGCTCGCCGCGTACCGCTTCGTGCGCGACGAGCGACCGGGCGGCACGGCCGGTCCGTTGAAGCGCATCACGGGCCTGGGCGAGACCTTCCTCGTGGCCAACGGCGACCTGCTCACCGAGCTCGACCTCGGCGCGCTGGTCGCGCACCACCACGCCGAGAAGGCTGCGCTCACGGTGGCGGTGCACCGCAAGGCGGTGAAGCTCGCGCTCGGGGTGCTCGACATCGACGCGGCCGGGCACATCGCGCGCTACACCGAGAAGCCCGAGTTCACCTACGAGGTCTCGATGGGCGTGTACGTCTACGACGCGCGCGCGCTCGGGTTCATCGCCGAGGGCGAGTACCTCGACTTCCCCGACCTGGTGGCGCGGCTCATCGCCGCGGGCGAGACCGTGGCGGCCTTTCGCACCGACGCGTACTGGCTCGACATCGGCAACCCCGACGACTACGCGCGGGCCCAGGAAGACGCCGCCGCGGGGCGCGGTCCGGCCGCGCTGAAGGACGAACGATGAACTGGAAGGTCACCCTCACGGACGTCACGCTCGGCGAGGAGGAGGCCCTCGCCGCGGCCGACGTGGTGCGCTCGGGCTGGCTCACGCAGGGCGAGCGCGTGGCGGCCTTCGAGGCCGACTTCGCCGCGATGGTCGGCGTCCCCCACGCGGTCGCGGTGAACAACTGCACGGTGGGCCTCGAGGTCGCGTACGACGCCGTCGGCGTGGTGGCGGGCGACGAGGTGGTGATGCCCGCGCTCACCTTCGTGGCGACGGCCAACGCCGCGCGGCGCCTCGGCGCGACGCCGGTCTTCGCCGACATCACCACCGACGACGACCTCTGCGTCGACCCCTCCGACGTGCTCGCGAAGGTCACCGCGAAGACGCGCGCCGTGGTGCTCGTGCACTACGCGGGCTTCGCGGCCGACGTGGCCGCCGTGCGCGCGGGGCTCGCCGCGATGGGCCGCGCCGACGTCGCCATCGTCGAGGACTGCGCCCACGCCCCGGGCGCGGGCTCGCGCGACGGCGCGGCCCGCTGCGGCGCGCTCGGCGACGTGGCGGCCTTCTCGTTCTTCAGCAACAAGAACATGACCACCGGCGAGGGGGGCATGATCACGACGCGCAGCGCCGAGCTCGACCGCGCCCTGCGCCTGCTGCGCGCCCACGGCATGACCACCACCACGTGGGACCGCCACCGCGGCCACGCCTTCACCTACGACGTGGTGCGGGTCGCGACCAACGCCCGCATGGACGAGATCCGCGCCGCGATCGGGCGCATCCAGCTGGGCCGCCTCGCCGACGCCAACCGCCGCCGCGGCGTCGTGCGCGGGTGGTACCTCGACGCCATCGCGCGCCGCGCCGAGGAGCTCGAGGGCCTCGGGATCCCCTTCTCTGCGGGGCACTACGGTGAGGGGTCGCAGCATCTCTTCGTCGTGCTGCTCCCGGCGGGCGTCGATCGCGCGCCGGTGATGGCTTCGATGCGCGCCGCGGGCGTGCAGACCAGCGTGCACTACCCGCCGACGCACCAGTTCTCGGCCTACGCCGACGTGCCCGCGTCGCTCCCGCGCACCGACGCCGTGGCCGCCCGCCTGCTCACGCTGCCGCTCGGTCCGGCGATCACCGCAGCGCAGGTCGCGATCGTGATCGACGCGCTCGCGACGGCCCTCGCCGCCCGCTAGCCGATCAGTCTTCGGGTTCGCAGGGTGCGTCGTGATCGGCCCACGACCGTAGACGCATCACCCGGTCGAGCGGCCAGCGCGCCCCCTCGGGCCACGACGCCACCGACGCGTCAGCCGCCGCCGCGAAGAGCCACCGCCGCGTGCGCGCGATGCCGTTCACGTCGCGCCGGCAGTGCTGCCGCATCACCCGCTCGACCACGCTGCGCGCGTACGTCGCCCGCCGCTCGTCGCCCACGCGGAACACCTCCGCCACCACCCGCACGCCCGCCGCCCCGTACGTCACCAGCCGCCGCACGGCCGGCGACTCGCCCGCCCGCGACGGGTCGGCGTCGTCGGCCAGGTGCGCCGCCAACCACCGGAGCTCCGACTCCCGCATCGCCGGCGCCGCGCTCGGATCGGGCGTCCCCGCGTCGCCCTCGTCGACGCCGACGACGCTCGCGCTCGGCGGCGGCGCCCCCGCGCAGGCCGTCACCAGCGCCGCGATGCTCGCGAGCCGCGCTCTCACGTCGCCCAGTCCGCCGGCGCGCCGTCGATCTCCAGCGCGGGGCGCTTCTCCAGCACCGCGTAACGCACCATCGCGAGCAGCCGCGCGGGCGCCTCGCCCTCGGCCGGCGTCACGCCCGTGACCTTGCCCACGACCTTGCCCTCGGCGAACACGTCGGCGCCCGGCTCCGGCGCCTTACCCTGTCGGGTAAGCGACACCAGCTGCTTCTGCACGTGGCCGCGCATCTCCAGCCGGCAGACCACCTCCTGCCCGAGGTAGCAGCCCTTGTTGAAGGACACCGCGCGCGGCGTGATGGCCGCCTCCTGCACGTAGTTGTCGACGCCGAAATCAGCGCCCCAGCGCGCGCGCCCCGCGGCCACGGCCTCGGCGTCGAAGGCCTCGCGCGAGACCCATACCACGCCCTCGCTGGCCGGCGCCTCGTCGCCCTCGCCCACCAGCAGGTCGACCCCGCCGAGCCCGAGCCGGTCGGCCGTCGAGCGGCCCGCCCACGCCTCGGTCGCCGCGTGCGCGGTCGGACCCTGCGCCGTCAGCACCCGCTCGGGCGTCGCCTCGAGCGCGACGTCTTCCATCACGATGAAGCGCTCGAAGTGCACCATCAGCGCCTCGCGCTGCGCCGCCGGGACGACCACCCGCAGGGCCTCGCCGTGGCGGTGCACGAAGGCGTCGCCGAGCAGCTTGCCCTTCACCGCGACGATGGCCGTGTAGATGCCGTGACCCTCGGCGAGCGGTCGCAGGTCGGCGGTGACGACGCCGTTGAGCCAGGTGAGGCGGTCGTCGCCGCGCACGGTGATCACGGCGCGGTCGTCGAGCCAGAGGCAGCCAGCGGCTTCGCGCAGCGCGCGGCGTTGATCGTTGAGCGCGGTGGTCATGCCGCCGTGCGTAGGCTCAGCGCGCGGCCGACGCAAGCCGCGGCTATGGGTCGAGCACCCGGATCCCGAGGTGGTTGCCCACTCGCCGCTCGACGCGGTCGCTCGGGTGGTTGACCACGCCCCCCTCGGCCGCGATGTAGAGCTCGGTGCTGCCGCCGCCGTCGAGGTTGATCGCATCCGAGACCCCGAACTCCTCCATCAGCGGGATCAATCCCAGCGAGGTCATTCCGGGCAGGCCGTTGCGCCGCCCGTCGACGACGGCGATGACCAGGGTCGCCCCGCCCGGGGTCGCCCCGATCGCCGTCCGCGGGTGGAAGCGGTACATCCCGATGGGCTCCTCGGGCTCGAAGACGACGGCGCCGCGGTCGAGCAGACGCGGCCACCCGGTGATCACCTGCCGCGCCCAGCCGAGCTCGCACGAGGTCGGGTGGTCGACGCTGTCCCAGAACGCGAGGCGCGTCCCGCTCGCCTGCGGGCCGAACGCGAGCGAGGCCCCGCAGCGGTCGCGGTAGGCGTCGCGCCAGACGCGGCCGTCGCCCATCGCGAGCCCGCAGGTCGAGGCGTCGAAGAAGTTCGCGTTGATGGCGATCTGCGCGCCGTACTCCTCGGCGAAGCCGCTGACGGTGGCGTGGCGGTCGCCCGGCCGCGTGGCCACCACGTCGGCGGCGGGGCAGCGCAGGTCGATGAGCACGACGTGGGCGTCGACGCCGGGCGCCTCGCGGTGCACGTGCTCGACGCAGCGGTAGGGCCGCGTGGTGCGGTCGACGGCCGCGGCGGTGGGGGCGAAGAGGGCGACGAGGAGGAGGGCGGTGGGGGTGGGGTTCATGCGGCCGGCCGACGGCGCTTGCGCAGCGCCGCGACCAGCGAACCGAACACGCCGAGCACGCCCCACGCAAGGCCCGACGGCGCGCCCGGCTGCGCGCTGCACCCGAAGCCCATCGACGCGGTCATCACCTGCGGCGTCACCGCGGCGACGCGCGGCTCGCTCGGCGCGGCGGGCGCGCGCACGGCGACGTCGAAGCGGATGGGTTCGTCGACGAGCAGGCCGCCCTCCGGCGTGACGAGGCGCGCGCGCAGCGAGGCGTTGCCGAAGGTGCGCGGCTCCCACGCGACCTCGAAGCGCCCCACCCCGCCCGGCTGGACCTCGCCGTTCACGCGCGCCGTCCAGGTGCGGCCGCCGTCGACGAGCTCGACGCTCGGCCCCTCGGCGCCGGTCCAGACGCGGCGACCGGTGTTGCGCGCCTCGACCCAGAGCGTCGCGGGGCGGCCCGCGGTCACCGACTCCGGGGCGCCGCGCCCGGTGATCTGGCCGGCGTACCAGGCCGCGCCGGGGCGCAGGCGAATACCCAGGTGGGTAATCACGGTGCGCTCGTGGCGGTCGCTGGGGCGGTTGATGAGGTGCGAGTTCATGACCAGGGTGGTCGAGCCGCCGCCGTCGAGGTTGATGGCGTCGTGGGCGCCGAACTCGCGCAGCACGTCGACCATCTGGAAGCCGGTGAGCCCCGGCACCCCCGGCCGCCGCCCGTCGGCGCTCAGCAGGATCATCGTGCGGTGGTCGGCGGTGAGCGCCGCGGCGGTGCGGGGGTTGGGGCGGTAGAGGTGCTGCGGGCGCACCCAGTTGCGGGGGGCCTGGCCGTCGCGCATGAGCCAGGGCTTGCCGCTCCAGGCCTCGGTGATCATCGCCGGGAGCGGGCCGTGGGGCGAGGCGCTGGTGTCGAGGGCGACGGCGTTGTTCGAGGGGCCGACGCCGAGGGTGGCGATGCAGCCGTCTTCGTAGATCGTGGGGTAGACCTCGCCGCCGCCGGCCGCGAGGCCGCACGAGCCGCGGCCCCAGAAGTTGGCGTTGACCGCGACCACGGTGCCGTAGCGGCGGGCGAACTCGCTCGTGGTGGTGAAGCGGTCTTCCGGGCGCGTGGCGACGACCGACACCTCGGGGCTCGCGAGGTCGACGAGCACGACGTGCAGGTCGACGCCGGGGCGCACCCGGTGGAGGTGGCGGATGCCCGGGTGCGGGGCCGTCCAGCGGTCGACGGCCGACGCCATCGACGGCGCCACCGTCATCGCCATCACCACCGCAAAGGCCCCAGCGCGCCGCCGCGAATCGTACATGTAGGCAGGGTCAGGGCGAGCGACCCGGGGCCGCAAGATTTGGGCGGCAGACCGGCGGGCGCGTGCTGGTTCCTTGCGCGGGGGCCTGGAGTTCAATCGAGCACCGACGTTGCCACGATCGGTGCAACGGCGAAACACCGACGAGGCTTCCGTCAGCATCGTGGGCCGACCGCCTCGGGTCGGGCGGAGCGGGCCGACTTCGGTCAGACTGCAAGGCGCTCATGAAGGTCCACTGGCGTCACTGGCTCGCAGCCTCGGTCGCGGTGCACGCCGCGATGATGGGCGCCCTGTCGACCGCGCGGCCCGCGCGCCCGCCGTCGTCACGCCCCCGCAGCGCAGCCCCGGTCAGCGTGGCGGTCGAGGTCGCGCCGCCGAGCTCGCCCGTGCTCGCGGCGACCGCGGCGCGCCCGGAGGCCCCGACGAGGCCCGACGCGCTCGGCGGCATCGCCCACCAGCAGAACCTCGACGCCGAGCAGCGCGGCGAGCGCGGCGACGGGCGCAGCCTCGAGCGCGGCCGCCAGATGGCCGCGCGGGCCGAGCGGATCAACCTCGACGAGCGCCTCCTCGACGCCGACCGCGGCGTGCAGGAGCAGCGCATCGCCACCGCGCGGCGCCGCGCCTCCCCGCAGGACGACCGCCGCACCCCGCACCCCGACGAAGACCCGTGGGTCTCGACCGGCGACGGCGTGCTGCTCCTGCGCGTCC
>JAQBQI010000372.1 GCA_028287085.1 Myxococcaceae bacterium | reverse complement strand
TCTCGCGGGTCGGCGGCCGGGCGGCGCCGGCGGCGCTCATGACGCCCCGTCGGGCGGCAGGCGCAGGCGGCCGAGCACGGCCGCCGTCACGCGGTCGCAGCGGGGCCCGTCGAAGGAGAAGGCCGTGGGCGCGACGACCTCCAACTGGGCCAGCGACTGCTGGAGCAGGGCGCGCGCCCGGTGCAGGCGCGACTTCACCGTGTCCTCGGGGATGTCGAGGCACTCGGCAGTCTCGGCGACGCTCATCTCCTCGACGGCCCGCAGCACGAACACCGCGCGGAAGCCGTCCGGCAGCGCGTCGACGGCCGCCTCGATGACCCGCCGCATCTCCGCGCCGGCGGCCTTCCGTTCGGGGTCGGGGGCCCGCTCCGCGTCGTCCATCTCGCGCTCCTCCTCGTGACCTGCGACCGCCGGGTGCTCCGCGCGCCAGCGGCGGCGGCGGGCCAGCGACTCGAAGACGGCGATGCGGGTCAGCCACGTCGAGAACCGCGCCCGCCCCTCGAAGGTGCCGAGGTGCGTGAAGGCGCGGACGTAGGCGTCCTGCACGACGTCCATCACCTCGTCGTCGTCGGCGCGGCCCAGCGTCGCGCGGACGGCCCGGTACAGCCGGCGGTTGTTGCGCCGGATCAACAGCTCGAAGAGGGCGGCCTCGCCCGCGCGGATGCGCGCGACGATCGCCTCGTCGGAGAGCGCCTCGGCCGCGTCGTTGGGGGGGTCGGACATCGGGTGCTCGCCTCGCTCGCCGTGATCGGACCGCCGTTGTGCGGCGTCCACCCAACGGAGTCGTCAGCGCGGAATGGGTTCCCGACAATCGCGCCGGGTCGCCGCCCCTTCGGCGGAATTGGCGCCGAAGAAGCGCTCGCGCCGCTCGTCCTCGTCGGCGCCGCGCGCGCGCGCCTTGAGGAGGTCGCTCAGCGCGACCACGCCGACGAGCCGGTGCGGCGCCTCGGCCGCGAGCACCGGTAGCCGGCCGACGTTCGCCTGCCCCATGCGGGCCGCCACCTCGCGGCACGACTCGCCGGCGTAGGCCACGAGGGCGCGGGGGTCGGCGAGCTCGGCGCAGGTCATCGCGTCGGCGGCGGGGTCGGCGCCGCGCGGGGCCAGCCAGTGATCGAGGAGGGCCGCGCGCGGCACCATGCCGCGGAGCGCCCCGTCGGCGTCGACCACGGGGTAGCCGTGGTGCGTCAGCGCGCCGCCCGCGACGGCGAGGTCGGCGACCCTGGCCGACGCGGCGAGCGTGATGGGCGGGGCGCTCATGACGTCCCCCACCATGACGACCTCGAGCGGGTCGACCGAGTACTCGCGGCTCACGTGGTGGCCGCGGCGCGCGACCTTCTCGGTGAGGATCGAGCGCTTCATCACGAGCACCGTGAGCCCGTGCGCCGCGGCGGCCGCCACGAGCAGCGCGGGCAGCGCGTTGGCGTCGTGGGTGAGCTCGAGCGCGAACGCAACCCCCGTGAGCGGCGAGCGCATCGCGCCGCCCAGCACCGCCGCCATGCCCACGAGCGCCCAGAGCGGGGCGTCGCCGCCGGGCAGCGCCAGCGACCAGAGCGCGCCCATCGCGCCGCCCATCATGAGCAGCGGCGCGAGCACGCCGCCGGAGGTGCCCGAGCCGAGCGCGACCGCCCAGATGATCGCCTTCACGACGATGAGGCCCACGAGCGCGGTCGCGACGAAGTGGCCGGCGAGCAGCTCGCCGAGGACGTCGTACCCGACCCCCAGCGCGCGGGGCTGGAGCAGGCCCCCGAGGCCCACCACGAGGCCGCCGAGCGCGGGCCACCACATCCAGTGCAGGGGCACGCGCTGGAAGGCGTCTTCGGCCGCGTAGACCGCCGCGGTCAGGGCGGCCGCGAGCAGGCCCCCGGAGAGGCCGACGACGAGCGCCGAGCCGTAGGCGCTCACCGGCAGCACCGCGTGCGCGTGCGCCGGGAACAGCGGCCCGGGGCCCAGCAGGACCGCCCGCAGCATGACGGCGGTCGCGGACGCGACGGCCACGGGCACGAGGCTCCGCGGCTTCAGCTCGAAGAGCAGCAGCTCGACGGCGAGCAGCACCGCGGCGAGGGGCGTCGAGAAGGTCGCCGACATGCCCGCGGCGGCGCCCGCCACGAGGAGCGTCTTGCGCTCGTTCGAGGTGAGGTGGAAGGCCTGCGCCAGGATCGAGCCGGCCGCGCCGGCCGTCATGATGATCGGGCCCTCGGCGCCGAAGGGCCCGCCGCTGCCGATCGAGATCGCGGACGACAGGGGCTTGAGCAGCGCCACCTTCGGCTGCATCCGGCTGCGCCCGATGAGGATCGCCTCCATCGCCTCGGGGATGCCGTGGCCGCGGATGCGCTCGGAGCCGTAGCGCGCCATCAGCCCGATGAGCAGGCCGCCGACGGCGGGCGCGAGCGCGGCCGCCACGCCCAGGTGGCTCTGCGCGGGCGAGCGCGCCGCGAACGACGCCTCGTGGAAGTAGAACAGGTTGGTGAACAGCGCGATGAGCGCGAGCAGCGCCCGGGCGAGCACCGCCCCGAGCGCGCCGACCCCGACCGCCATCGCGGAGATGAGCACGAGGCGCCGGTCGGCGCTGAAGTCCCGCCCGCTCACTGCTCGCCCCCGCCGTCGGCGTCGTCTTCGAAGAAGAGGGCGGCCGGCCCCTCGGCTGCGCCCATCGCCCGCGCCAGCAGGCCCAGCAGCCGCGCGAGCTCCCGCTGGTCGGCGCCCGCGAGCGCGCCGACGGCCGCGAAGAGCCGCTCCTGCGCCGCCTCGGGCGCGCCGCGCAGCAGCCGGCGCCCGGCGGCGGTGATCGCGATGTCGACGCGCCGGGCGTCGTCGGCGGCGCGCTCGCGCGTCACCAGCCCCTTCTCCACGAGCCGCCCCACCACCACCGAGACCGAGCTCTGGTGCGTGCGCGTGCGCGTCGCGAGCTCGCCCAGCGAGAGCGCCCCGGCCCCCGACAGCTTCTCCAGCACGAAGAGCTGCGCGCCGCTCAGGCCGACCGCCGCCTCCGCGCCGCGCGACGACACCCGCAGCGCGCGCACGATGCGCCGGAAGGCGTCGGCGCTCGCCACCACGA
>JAQBQI010000337.1 GCA_028287085.1 Myxococcaceae bacterium | reverse complement strand
CAAGGGCGGGATCGATTGAAGATTCCCCTGAAGTCCGCAGGCGGACTTCCTGTGCGTCGCCCCCTTCGCTCCGACGGCCGACAAAGGACAGTCCGCTTGCGGACTTCGGGGGGGAGGCTCACCGATTCCACCCTTGCCGCGGGCTTCAGCCCGTCGGCACGAGCCGGGTGCAGGGTCCGCCCGCTCGTCTGGCACCGTCGCCCCGGGGGTTTGCCCCAGGGCGGCGCTGCGCCCACCCTCACGACCGATGACTCCGTCGCTGCGCTGGGCGTTGATCGCATGGGCCCTCCCGTCGCTCGCGGGCGCGTTGCCGCTGCGGGTGGTGGCGCGCACCGCCGCCGCGCCCATCTGGTCGACGCGCCCGGTGCAGGCGCGCGTCGGCGAGGAGGTCACGCTCTCGGTGATGTCCGCGTCGCCGCGGGGCGCGTTGTCGCCATTGCCGCCGGGGGCGGCCGTGCGCTGGCGGCGGGTGCTTCCGCGCACCGAGCACCGCGAGTTTCCGTCGCCCAACCCCGGCCTGACGAGCTTCTCCAACGCGGTGCTCTTCGGCCCGCGCCACGGCCGTTGGATCGGCTACGACCGACTCGAATACGACACGGTTCCCTTCGGTGATGCGGGCGCGACGCTGACGGTGCGCGACGCGGGCCCCGAGCACGGCGGCGCGGGCTCTTCGTGGTACGCCGCGGAGGTCACGCTGCCCGACGGCCGCACGCTGCGCACGCCCGACGGGGCCACCGTCGACACGCTCGGACTCTCGCCGACGGTCCTGCGGGTGAGTCATCGCACCAGCGACGACTTCCTCGGCTGGCTGTCGACCTACTTCCATGTGACCAGCGTGTTCGGCTCCAACGGCGGAACCGACGCGACCCACCAGACGGACCGCTACACGGGCGCCGACTGCGCCGACGTGATGGTGGGCGCCCTGCGGGCCTCGGGGCTCCGCGGTGTACGCTATACGTCGGTGGCGGGCATTCACGAGTACGCCGCCGCGCGGAGCGGGGTGTTGCGCGTGGAGGTCGACGGGCGCATCGAGGGAGAGCGCGGCCCGGTCGCGCTGCGCTGGGGGAGCGACGTCGCGCCCGGCGACCTGGTCACCATCGACTACGCCGAAGACGGCGGCCGCAGCCTGCCGCGCGCGTGGGATCACATCGGCGCGCTCGTCGCCGACGCCAACGGCAATGGCGTGTTGGACGGCGACGACACGCTGCGCCACGAGGGCGGCGCGGGGCTCGTCGACACGCGACTACGTCACGCCGGGGCGATGCGGGTGGTGCTGTGGCGCTGGCGCGGCGCGCTGGCCCGCCACTGAGTGACAATCAGTCGGCGGGGAAGGCCTCGACGGGTCGGGTGCGGTCTGGTGACGAGGTGACCGGCGCGTGTCGCCGGCGTGGCTATCGGCCGGCGGGGCGGCCGCCCTTGCGCGGGTCGCTGGCGGCCTCGAGGTGCACGGCGCCGCCGGCCCGCACGATGCGAATGGCCTGCACGATGGCCCCGCCGCGGAGGGCGTCGGTCTGGTGGCCGCGGGCGCGCAGCTCGGCGACGACGGCCTCGGCGGTGGCGGGCTCGGCCGACAGCACGTCGGGCGCGGCGGCCTGGTGGATGCGCGGGAAGGCGACGGCCTCGCCCACGGGCGTGTCGAGCACGACGGCGCGCCACGCGGCCTGCGTGACCGAGGTGACGATGCGCGTGCCGCCGCTGCCGCCGATGACGAGCACCGGGTCGTTGCCGGCGAAGACGATGGTCGGGGTCATGGTCGACACCGGCCGGCGGCCGGGGGCGGCCTGGTTGAGCGCGCTGGTGGGCAGGGGCGACGCGGGGCTGTTGGGCGAAGGGGCGCTGGTGAAATCATCGAGCTCGTCGTTGAGCCAGAAGCCCGCGACGCTCACGCCCGCGCCGAAGGGGATGTTGATCGTGGTGGTGACGCTCGCGACGTTGCCGGCGGCGTCGACCACGCAGATGTGCGAGGTGCCGGTGCCGAGGGGGACGGCCGCGGGGGCGCCCGCCGCGCGCTCGGGCAGCGGGAGGTCGTAGGCCATGGAAGGTCGCGCGTGGGCCGCGTCGAAGACGGCGGCGCGCGCCGCGACGCGGGCGGGCGCGAAGAGCGCGTCGAGCGGAACGCTCACGAAATCGGGGTCGCCGAAGTAGCGCGCGCGGTCGAGGAAGGGCCCGCGCCACGACTCGGCGAGCGCGTGCAGCACGTCGGCCTCGGCGGGGCGCGCGTTGCCGCCGGGCACCCAGCGCTCCATCAACGCGAGGCTGGCGAGCATGGTGTAGCCCCCGGCGCTCTCGGGCGGAGCGGTGACCCAGCGGTGGCCGTAGCGGTTGCCCTCGAGCGGCGCGCGCTGCGCGACCCGGTAGGCGCGCAGGTCGGCCGCCGTGAGCACGCCGCCGACGCCGGCCGCGGCGCGCACGATCTCTTCGGCGAGCGCGCCCTCGTAGAAGATCTGCGCGCCGTTGGCGCCGAAGGCGCGCAGCGTGCGGGCGAGCGCGGGGTTGCGCAGCGGGGCGTTGGCGCGGATGCCGTCGGCCCCGTCGGGCACCCAGGTCTGCCCGAGCGGGTCGTGGCGGAGCGCGCCGACGAAGCGCTGCGAGAGCCCGGCGAGGTGCTCGCTCGGGGTGAAGCCCTCGTCGGCGAGGCGCGCGGCGGGCTCGACCACGCGGGCGAGTCCGATGGTGCCGAAGCGGCGGAGCAGCTCCTCGATGCCGCGCGGCTCGCCGGGCACGCCGATCGATGGACCGGTCGAGCGGGCGGCCGGGGCGACGCCGCCGTCGCGCGGGGGCGGCCCCATCTGGAGCGGCGTGAGCAGGGTGGCGGTCATCGCGGCGGGCGCGCTCTCGCGGAAGTCGAGGAAGGTCACGCTGTGATCACTGGCCCGGTAGTAGAGCGCGAAGCCCCCGCCCCCGAGGCCGCTGGAGGCGGGCGAGGCGACGCCGAGCGCGAGCATCGTGGCGGCGGCGGCGTCGGCGGCCGTGCCGCCCGCGGCGAGGATCTCGGCGCCCGCGAGCGAGGCCTGCGGGTGGTCGGAGGCGACGGCGAAGTGGGCGAAGCTCGCGGCGTGGTCGGCGGAGAGCATCGACGACGCGGGCGCGGGCGCGACGGCGGGCGCGCTCGCGGGCACGGCGCGGGCCGAGGTGCAGCCCAGCAGCGCGAGGCAGAGGGTGAGCGTGGTGCGGGGGCGCGCGGAGCGGGGCGGGGGGTTCACGCCGGGACGATGCCGAAGAACGCGCGCCGCCGCCAGACGGTCAGTGCGCCGCGGGCGGGCGGCGGAAGCGCAGGGTCATCCGGTCGCTCTCGCCGATGGCGAGGTAGCGCGCGCGGTCGGTCTCGCCCTGGCGCAGCGTCGGCGGCAGCGACCAGACGCCCTCGGGGTAGTCCTTGGTGTCGCGCGGGTTGGCGTTGATCTCCGAGCGCTCGTCGAGCACGAGCCCCGCCGCCGTCGCGAGCGCGATCACGTGGGCCTCGGGCACGTAGCCGTTGCGCGAGCTGGTCGCCGGGTCGGCGCCGGGGTTGGCGCGGTGCTCCTCGATGCCGAACACCCCGCCCGGCTTCAGCACGCGGAAGACCGCGGCGAAGACCTGCTCGGCGGCGTGGTCATTGATCCAGCCGTGGAGGTTGCGGAAGGTGAGGACGACGTCGGCCGAGGCGTCGGGGCCGAGCTCGATGGTGGCGGGCGGCTCGAGGGTCGAGACGCGGACGTTGCCGTAGAGGTCGGGGCGCGTCGCGAGGAAGGTGCGGAAGCGCGCGTGGTACTGCGCGCGGGGCCCGGTGGCGGCCGGGACGGCGCAGCTCAGTGAGCCCGAGTCGTGGAGCAGCGGCGCGAGGATCGCGGTGTACCAGCCGCCGCCGGGCGAGAGCTCGATGACGGTCTGGCCCGGGTGGACGCCGAAGAAGGTGAGCGTCTCGCGGGGGTGACGGTACTGGTCGCGCGCGCTGTCGGCGGCGGGGCGGTGCGCGCCCGCGAGGGCGGCGTCGAGCGAGCCGAAGGCGACGGGCGCGTTGCTCACGCCCGGCGCGGTGGTGCCCGGGGCGGTGCCCGCGCGGTTCGCGTTGCTGGAAGCGCAGGCCGCGAGGGCCAGCGGAACGAGGAGCTTCGGGAGGAACTTCATGAAGATCGACCGTACTCGTCCCCATCGCCCGCGCCGTCAATGCGGCCTGTGCGCAGCAGTCGGGATTGCGACGGCGGCGTCCCCTCGGTGCTACAGAACCCTCCGTAGGAGAGCGCCGCCATGATCCACCGTCGAGCCTTCACCCTTCTCGGACTCCTCGGGCTCGTCGGGCTGGCGACCGCGCCGGCGTCGGCGCAGACCACCTCGGCGATCGAGGTGCGCGTCGGCGAGACGGTGAGCTTCACCCTCCCCCGCCTCGTGCAGATCATCGACACCGAAGACCACGCCGTCGCCACGATGGTCGTGACGCCCGACGGCCACGCGCGCATCACGGGCGTCTCCGAGGGGCGCACGCGCGTCATCGGCCGCGACCTCGCGCAGCTCCCGCTGATCTACCCCGTGACGGTCGTCGCCGCGCGACCGTAGTCTCGCGCTACGCCGCGCGGGTGCGCTTGCCGCCGTGCTGCACGTGGCCGCGGGTGAGCCACGCGACGGCCTCCTCGCGCTTGCTGAACACCGCGATGGCGAGGTCGGGCAGCAGGGCCCGCGCGATGTTGCTGAGGGACGCCATCGGCGCGCTGTGCGTCAGGATGGCCGCCCGCTGGAACTGCTTCGCGTGCCGCCGGTGGAAGACCATCCCGAGGTTGGTGTTGCCCGGGTCGTGGCCGTCGTGGCTGAGCGTGTTCCAGAGCAGGGTGTCGATCTCGGGGTGCTCGGTGACGAGGGTCTCGGCGTCGTCGAGCGCGCGCAGGATCTCCGCGCGGGTGATGTACCCCTGGGAGCGCAGCTCGAGCAGCCGCGGCGTCGGCCGACCGACCACCATCTTCGCCTCATCGCGGCGCGTTCGCTCGTTGGCCACTGGTGCCCTCGACCCCCCTCGGTGCTGACCCCCACCGCCACCTCTTGGGTGGGGTCAGTCCCCGGTACCATGCCCCGACCTCCGGGACTTATGCAAGTGAGCCCCTCCCGGGCGTATGGTCCGCGGCCGTGATGCCTCGCCGGCCGCTCCTCGTCGCCCTCGCGCTCTGCTCGCTGGCCGGCTGCCGCAGCGCGTGGTCGCAGCCCGCCGCCCCGCGGCCCCGGAGCGATCGTACGTCGCCCCACGATCCCGCCCCCGCGTGCCGCTTTCCGCTGGTGGCCATCGACCGCGACGACCACTGCGGCCGCCTCGGGCAGCGCTGGGTGGCCGGCGCCGCCGCGGGGCCGATCACCTCCTGCCAGCCGGGCGAGTCGCTGCGCGCCGACGCCTCGGGCTGCGACCCCCGCGGCGGCGCGACCCCCGACGACGCCGGCGTCACCTCGCGCTGGGAGCCGCCCACCGCCGCGCAGCGCGCGCGGGTGCCCGCGGGCATGGCCCTGCTGCCGGGCGCGACGTGGCGGGCGGGCGGGCGCTGGGTCTCCGTGGGGCCCGTCGCGGTCGATCGCACCGAGGTGACCGTCGGCGCCTGGCGCCGCTGCGTGGCGGCGGGGATGTGCGCCGAGCCGATCGATCCGCTGGGCGCGATGCGCCGCGACGCGCTGCCGGTGGTCAACGTCACGCACGCGCAGGCCGCGCGCTACTGCGCCTTCGCGGGGTCGCGGCTGCCCACCGACGCCGAGTGGACGCTGGCCGCGCGCGGCGTCGAGGGCCGCGCCGCCCCATGGGGGACGCGCCGATCGGTCTGCGCGCTCGCCCGCACCTCGGGCTGCGGCGACGGCGCGCTCGCGGCGGGCGCGA
>JAQBQI010000335.1 GCA_028287085.1 Myxococcaceae bacterium | reverse complement strand
CGCGCGCCCCTCGACGTAGCCCTGCGCCGGCCCCTCGGGGACGTTGTCCGAGGTGATCACCGAGCGGTCGCGCGGGCGCGGCGCCGCGCCGGGCGGGGGGGCGACCGCGACGACGGCGGCGTCGGCGAGGTCCTCGGCGATGACCACCACGCCGGCGTCCGAGGGCGCCTCGTCGAGGTCGTCCATGACGCCGTCGCCGGCGTTCTCGGGGTTGGCCTCCTGGGAGAGCAGCGCCCCGTCGGCGCCCGCGTCGGCGACCACCACGACGGCGGCCAGCACCACGGGGGTGCGCCCGGCCTGCACGACGCCCACCGCGCTGCCGCCGAGCAAGCCCCCGAGGCTGGCGCACACCGCCGCGAGCGCTACGAGGCCGACGCGCGACTGCGGCGGCGGGGGCGGCGGGTCAGGAAAGGTCGTCGGGAGGCCTTCGGTCATCGCTGGCGACGACGGAGGCTAACAGGGTCCCGGCGCGGCACGCCGCCTCGTTTCGCGGCCCCTCCACCCCCGATGGGGTCGACAACCCCGGGACGCTGCCCGACGTTGGTGATCCAACGGCGCAGGGTGCTTGACCTCGGCCGTTGGAGTGCGGCACTCACGCCCCCGGGCGCCGCGCTCGACGGCGAACGACGGATGGAGGACTCGCAAAACGTGGCGACGGACGGCGGACAGTCAGCGGGTTCCCAGACCGCGCGGGTGGTCAAGCGGTACAGCAACCGCAAGCTCTACGACACGGTCGAGAGCCGGTACGTCACGCTGCCGCAGATCGCGGAGTACGTCCGCCAGGGCGAGGACGTCCGGATCATCGACAACACCACGAAGGAAGACCTCACGCGCATGACGCTGGCGCAGATCCTCTACGAGGAGGAGCGCAAGCAGAGCCGGCTGCCGCTGGGCGCGTTGAAGGAGCTCCTACACTCGTCCAGCGAGCGCATCCTGTCGGCGGTGCGCGACACCCCGATGGGCAAGCTCATCGCGCGCGGCGAGGCGCCGCCGCCCGAGTCCGAGTCCCCGCACGCCGCGCCCGAGCCGCCGCCCCCGGCGCCCCCGGCGCCCGCCCCGGCCGAGCCCGGCCGGGTGGAGACGTTCGTCGAGCAGTCGCGCGAGGCCATCGACCAGTGGCAGCACCGGGTCGACCACCAGATGAAGTCGTTCTGGGAGGGCATCAACCCCATGGCCCAGATCGAGGCGCTCCAGGCCGAGGTTCGCCGGCTCAACCAGCGCGTCGAGGCCCTCGAGGCCGAGCGCAAGGGCGGTGACGGTCCCACTGATCCCGGCCGCTGAGGAATACAACCGCCCCTTGCCAGGGTTGTCGTCCATGCTTCTCTTGCCGCGCCGAGGAACATGATGGACCCCACGCAACGACGACAACTCTTCGAGGCCGAGGTGCTCCCGCACCTCGACGCGATGCACCGCACGGCCACGCAGTTCACCCGCAGCTCCAGCGACGCCGACGACCTGGTGCAAGACGCCGTCATCAAGGCGTGGCGCTTCTTCGAGAGCTACGAGCGCGGCACCAACATCCGCGCCTGGCTGCTCAAGATCGTCACCAACGTCTTCTACTCCAAGCACCGCCGCAACACGCTCGAGGGCAACGTCCACGCGATGGCCACGGTCGACCCGGTCTCCGACGGGTGGATCGGCGCGGCCTCGATGAACGCGCAGCGCGAGCCCGAGCGGGTGGTCGAGCGCCCGCTGCTCGAGCGCTCGGTGGCCGAGGCGCTGAAAGACCTGCCGGAAGATTTCCGCCAGGTGCTGGTTCTGGTCGACATCGAGGGCCTGACCTACCGCGAGGTCGCCGAGGCGATGAACTGCCCGATGGGCACGGTGATGTCGCGGCTCCACCGGGCGCGCCGCGCGGTGGCCCTGAAGCTGGGCATCGCGCCCGAGGCCGCCACCGCCCACCACGAACACGAAGCGGCGAAGGTCGTCGAGATGAACGCCTTCCGCCGCCGCAAGGAGGCATAGACGGATGACCGTAACCTGCGAGCAGGCGACGCGGTGGACCGACGCATGGATCGACGGCGAGCTCGATCCCAGCGCGGCGCTGCTCGTCGAAGATCACCTGGCCGGCTGCGCGTGCTGCCGGGCCGAAGCCGACATGATCCGCAAGCTGAAGCGGGGCCTCGGGGCGCTCCGCGAGGACTGCGCGCCAACGGCGCTGCGGTTCCGCATCACGGCGGCGCTCGACGCGTGCGAGCGCGAGCAGGAGTGCGAGCGGGCCTCGGCGTCGCGCAAGAAGCACGCGCGCAACTTCGCCCTGGCGGGGGCGGCGCTGGCGGGCGTGGTGCTGGCCAACGGCATCAAGCTGCGCACCGGCGCGCCGACCACGATGACCACGGCGGGCATGCTGCCGGTGGTCGAAGACATCGCCGAGCGCCACGCGCGCGAGCTGCCGGTGGAGGTGTCCAACAGCGACCCCGCGGCGGTGACGCAGTGGTTCCGCGGCAAGATGGACATCCCCGTGCGGCCGGTGCTCTTCCGCGGGATGACCGCCCGCCTCGTGGGCGCGCGCATCTCCAACGTGCAGAACCAGATGGCCGCCGCGCTCACCTACGACGTCGACGGCCGGCGCATGACGGTCTTCGTCTTCGACAACGCCCGCATGCCGCGCATCGCCGAGAGCTCCGACATGGTGCACGGCCGGCCGACGTACACGACCTCGGCGCACGGCTACACGGTGACCTTCACCGAGCAGCAGGGCATCGGCTACGCGATCGCCTCCGACCTGCCGCCGCAGGAGTGCGCCCGCATCGTGGCCCACGCCGAGATGCGGTAGTCGATCGGGTCTGAGGGGGGAGTTCGGGGAGGCTGTGGGGGGGGAAGGGCGGCCGGGCTGAGGAGGCCTACGGCTCGCGGCGCGCGAGCAGGCCCGCCTCGCGCAGCGACGCGACGACGTCGCCGGTCACCGAGTCGGTCGACTCGACGGGGCGCTGGAGCGTGAGCTCGCGCACCACTTCGCACGCGCCGCCCTCGGCGCCGCGGCAGAGCGCCGGGTGGCCGTCGCGCATCTGGAGCGAGGTGAAGAGCGCCGGCTCGCCGCGCTGCTCGGCCGCACCGACCGGGACGCGGCGCCACTCGGCCGAGGCGGTGACGAGGGTCCAGAGCTCGGCCTGGTGCCAGCGCGCGCCGTCGGCGCTCCAGGTGCGCTCGACGCCGAGCACGGCGTTGAAGCCCTGCACCTGCATCGCGCCGACGAGGCGCGTCG
>JAQBQI010000309.1 GCA_028287085.1 Myxococcaceae bacterium | reverse complement strand
CGGGCGGGTCGTGCCCGGCGACGGCGGCGGCGTCGGGGGCGGCGCGGCGGGCGGCGAGGCCGCCGGCGGTGGCGCAGCCGCCGAGGAGGGCGAGGAGGGCGACGGCGCCCGAAGGGCGGGCATGGGGGTACGGCACCATGGGCGATGAGCTCCGGTGAAGGGAGAGCGGTGGAGGGACGGGCCGGAGACGCGCGCGGCCGCAGCGACGCCCTGGCGGAGCTTCGGACGCGCCACGCGGCCAAAGGGGTCTACGGAATATTCACCGCCGCCGTGTGCTACCCGTGGGGGCCATGGACGCGATCACGTTGGTTCCCGCGCAGACGGCGCTGCTGGTGGTGGACGTGCAGGAGAAGCTGCTCCCCGCGATGCACGCCCCCGACGCCGCGCGCATGCTGCGCGCCATCGACCTGCTGCTCGAGGCCGCCCAGCGCATGGGCGTGCCGGTCTTCGTCACCGAGCAGTACCCCTCCGGCCTCGGCCCGACGGTGCCCGCGATCGCCGCGCGCCTCGCGGCGCTCCAGCCCCAAGCCCTCCCGGTGGCCAAGACGGTCTTCTCCGCGCTGGCCCCCCACGAGGTCGCCCAGGGCCTCGCCGACGTGGGCGCCCGCTCGGTCGTGGTGGTCGGCGTCGAGGCCCACGTCTGCGTCTTCATGACGGCGCGCGACCTCGTGCGCGCCGGCTTCCACGCGCACGTCCCCTTCGACGCGGTGGCCTCGCGCGACCCCGGCTGCAAGTCGACCGCGCTGGCCGCGCTGGCCGCCCACGGCGTCACCGTGACCACCACCGAGACGGTCGTCTTCGACCTGCTGGGCGACGCGAAGAACCTCCACTTCCGCCCGCTCTCCAAGCTGGTGCGCGACCTGCTCGGGTGACGCCCGGTCTCAGCCCCCGGCGGGCGGAGGGCGGCGCGCGTCGAGCACCTCGCGCACCTTGCGCAAGAGCGGCTCCGGGGTGATCGGCTTGGGCAGGAACGCCACGCCCTGCTCGAGCACCCCGTGGCGCACCACGGCGTCGTCGGTATACCCGGACATGTAAAGCACCGTCAGGTCGGGCCGCGCGACCAGCAGCCGCTCGGCGACCTGGCGGCCGCTCATGCGGGGCATCACCACGTCGGTGATCAGCAGGTCGATGGCGCCCGCGAACTGCCCGCTCAGCCGCAGGGCCTCGGCCCCGTCGTGCGCCTCCAGCACCCGGTAGCCGCCGCGCTGCAGGATGGTGCGCGCGAGCACGCGCACGGTGTCCTCGTCCTCGACCAGCAGCAGGGTCTCGTGGCCGCCGAGGGCGGCGGGGCGGTACGACGGCGGGGCGACGCGGGCCGCGTCGCTCGCCCGCGGCAGGTGGATGCGGAAGGTCGTCCCGCGCCCGGGCTCGCTCTCGACCGCGACGTCGCCGCCGCTCTGGTTCACGATGCCGAAGACCGTCGCGAGGCCGAGGCCGGTGCCCTTGCCCACGCCCTTCGTGGTGAAGAAGGGCTCGAAGACCCTCCCCCGGGTGGCCTCGTCCATGCCGACGCCGGTGTCGGTCACGCTCACGCGCACGTAGTCGCCCGCCGCGAGCCCGGAGCCGCCCGCGTCGAGCGCGACGTTGCGGGTCTCGATGACGACCCGGCCGCCGCCCGGCATCGCGTCGCGCGCGTTGACCACGAGGTTCATCAGCACCTGCTCGACCTGGCCGGGGTCGGCGAAGACCTCGCCGAGGTCGCGGCCGCTCCGCAGCGTCAGCTCGATGTCCTCGCCGAGCACGCGGCGCAGCATCCGCTGCACCCCGTCGAGCACGACGTTGAGGTTGATCCGCTTCGGCTGGAGGATCTGCTGGCGGCTGAAGGCGAGGAGCTGGCGGGTCAGCTCGACGGCCCGCTCGCCCGCGCGCTGCACCTGCTCGAGGTCGTCGCGCATCGGGTCGGCCGGGCCGAGGTCGTCGAGCAGGAAGCTGCTGTAGCTCAGGATCACCGACAGCAGGTTGTTGAAGTCGTGCGCGACGCCGCCCGCGAGGCGCCCCACGGCCTCCATCTTCTGCGTCTGGCGGAACCTCTCCTCCAGCGCGCGGCGCTCGGTGACGTCCTCGGCGTGGGCGAGCACCAGGTCGGGCGCGCCGCTCGCGTAGGTCACGAGCATCCGGCGCTCGCCGCCGGGGCCGGGCGGGGCGTACGCGAACTCGCGCTGGAAGGTCTCCGACGTCGCGAGGCAGCGCTCGAGGTCCTGGGCGACGCCGGATTCGTCGGGGTAGTACTCCCGCGCCAGCACCCCGGGGGCGATGCGGCTGGGGATCTTCTTCGCGGCGTCGTTGAGGTCGATGAGCTCCAGTCCCCGGGGCGAGCGCTGCCAGACGTAGGTGGGCACCGGCACGCCGTTGAACTGCGCCTGCACGCGGCGCCGCGCGACGGTCGCCTCGGTGACGTCGCGGGCCACGGTGAGCGCCGCGGGCCGGCCGCCGTAGACGACCATGTTGGTGGCGACCTCGCAGGTGACCTCGCGCCCGTCGTCGGCGCGCACGAAGCGCTGCGTGACGGTGCGGCCCGGGGCCTCCGCGGCGGGCCCCAGCGTCATGCGCTCGGCGATCGCCTCGCGGGTCTCCGGGAGGGCGAACTCCAGGATCGAGCGGCCCACGAGCGCGGCCGGGTCGGGCAGCCCGATCACCCGCGCCGCCGCGGCGTTGGCGAAGGCGATGCGCCCGTCGACGTGCACGAGCATCGGCTCGGGCGAGTGGTCGACCAGCACGCGGTAGCGCTCCTCGCTGTCGCGCAGCGCGGCGGTCGCGCGGCGCTCGTCGCGCCGGGCGAGGTTGCGCGCGGTGACGTCGCGCAGCACGGCGAGGTGCAGCCCCGGGACGATGTCGGCCGTCGCGGAGAACTCCACCTCGCGGGCGGCGCCGTCGGGGCGCGCCAGCGTGAACTCGCCGCGCATCGCGCCCGCCACGCGGAAGTCGTCCCAGCGCACGAGGGAGTCGCTCGGGACCAGGCTCTGCGCGGGGCGCCCGAGCAGGAGGGCGCGCTCGACGCCGAGGAGCTCGCTCGCCGCGTCGTTGGCGTCGACGAGGACGCCGTGGTCGTCGGCGAGCAGCATGGCGTCGAGCGCGCCGTCGAAGACGGCACGGAAGAGCGTCGCCTGCGAGGGTCTGGGCCCATCCGATTCCACCGTCGACCACCCTACCACCGTACGGTCGAGGTGGACCGGGGGCCTCCCCGGCGGCTCACTCCACCGCGTCGATGTCTTCGAGGAACTCGGTCAGCAGGAAGGCGCACTCGAGCCAGCCGTCGGCGCCCTCCATCATCCGCACGAGCACCATGCCCTCGTCGAGCGAGGCCTCCGCGCGGTCTTCCTCGCCGAGGAAGACGGCCGTCGCCGCGCCGTTCTTCCCCTTGAGGACGAAGGGCAGCTCCTTCTTGATGGCATTGAAGAGCTCGTCGTCACCCGGGGCGCACGAGAAGAGGTCGCCGATCTCGACGCGGCTGCGGGCGTCGGGCGCGTCGCCGAGGCCCTCGGCCACGAAGGCCGTGAGCAGCTCGAGCGCGGCGAAGTAGTTCGTCTCCGAGGATTCGATCCAGTCGGGGTCGACCTTGAGCACCACGCCGACCATGCCGCGGGTGGGCTCGATGAGCAGCTCGAGCTTGGCCGTGCGCGCGATGCGGGCGAAGCCGAAGTGGCGCCGCGCGATGCGCCCGACGGGCTTGCCCGAGCGGTCGAGCTCCAGCGAGAAGCGCCGCCCGAAGGGGGTGGCGTCGATCTCCTGGGTCTTCCACCCGGCGACGCCGGTGCGGTCGCCCTTGGCGAAGCCGATGGGGGCGCTGAAGAGCAGCTGCCCGAGGTCGAAGACGGCGCGCTGCGTGGCGACGCCGACGTGCAGCCGGCGGCCGCCCTCCTCGTTGCGTACGACGAGCGTGGCGTTCTTCTTGGCGAAGGTCGCCGAGGCCTCCATGCGCTTGCCGAGGAAGACCTCGGTCGCCGCCCCCGCCCCGTCGCGGGGCACCCACGGGAGGGCTTCGAGCACGGCCGCGAAGGTGCGCGTCTGGTCGTAGGACACCGCGAGGGCGTTGCCGAGCGAGCGCTGGTCGTCGGGGCCCGCGTCGCCCGCCGCGTCGGCGAGGAAGCGCGCGTAGGCCTGCATCGCGCCGGTCGCGAGGGTGCGGTCCTGGAGGGCGCGGCGGTCGATCCAGAGGCTGACCACCTCGGCGTGGTCGTCGTCGCCGAAGAGGGCCTCGAGCTCGGCCGCGTCGCCGAGGAGCTGGGCCTTCCACGCGGCGCGCTTCATCCCGCGCAGGCGGGGGTCGGCCGCGTCGTCGCCGCCGGTCACCCGGGCGAGCGCGTAGGTCTTGGCAAACGCGGACGCCTCGATCTCCGAGGGCGTCCGATCCAGCAGGTTTCCGCGGGGGTTGGGGCGCATGTGAGCGGCGCGGAGGGTCGTCCACGCCGGCGCCCAGCGTCAACGGGCTTTCGGGGCCCCGCGTCAGCGAAAATACGGGGCGAGCGCCTGCACGGCGGCGACGGCGGCGGGGTCGGTGATGCGCGCCACGGCGAGGGCGCAGAGCGAGGTGGTGTACGCGCGGTGCAGCGGCGACGGCGTGGGCGGCGGCGCCCACCACGCGAAGCGGTGGGCCGCGCCGTCGAGCAGGGCCTCGCAGTCGACGAAGATCCCGTCGCGCCCGCCGCCGTTGGGCGCCGTGTGCAGCGGGAGGCGCGGCATCGCGGCGGCCAGCGCGTCGAGGGCGTCGGCGGGCACGGTCGCCTCGGCCACGCGCGGCGCCGGGGGCGGACCCATCGGGGCCGCGACGCCGTAGCCGGCCTCGGCCATCGCCCACTGCCGCGCCGCGAGCGGCACCACGCGGAGCTCGATCCACCCGCCCGCGTCGACGTCGGTGACGGTGATCACCACGTCGTCGTGGAAGGTCGGGTGCAGCTCGACGCGCCACACGCGGGCGACGCTCGCGAAGGCGGGGTGGTCGAGCGGGCGCAGGCCCGCGAGGGCGCGCCACGCGGCGGTGTAGCGGAGCTGTCGGTCGTCGGTCGGCACGCGCCGCGAGTGTAGACGATGCGGCCCGGCGTACGGGGGCACCGCGCCCAACGGGGGGAGCGTCGGGGAAGAGAAACCGCAAGGGCGCAAGGGTCGCAAGGAGCCGGAGCGGAGAATGGTCGGGAGCGTTCTCCCGGCCGTGAGAACACCTCCGGGTCGGGGCTCCTTGCGACCCTTGCGCCCTTGCGGTTTCTCTTCCCCCGCGGCGGGTGGTTAGCGCCGCGGCGAGAGCGCCGACCCCAGGTAGATGAAGGGCAGCGCGAGGGCGTAGAAGTCCACGCTCACCCCGGCGAGCGCGTCGACCGTGCCGTCGCCCGGGAAGTACCTCGCCTCGGCCCACAGCCCTAACGCGAGCTCGTAGTGGCTCGACGACTCCGGCGGCGCGCGCAGCCCCCACCAGAGCCGTCCCAGCACCGCGGGCGTCGCGCCGTCGCGGTCGTGCACGGCCCCGCCCGCCGACAGCACCACGGAGGTGCCGCCGTTGCCCGCGCGCCCGGTGGCCGGCAGCGCGAGCGAGAGACCCGCCGCGCCCGAGAGCTCGGCGCGCCCGGTGAGGCGCGCGTCGACGAAGCCCCCGAGGCGCGCGTGGGCGTGCTCGCCGAAGAGCCCCTCGACGCGCAGGTCGAAGGCCACGTCGGCCTCGACCGCGCCCCTCACCCGCGCGACGCCCGCGACCGCGAAGGACGGCGTCCACCAGTCGGCGTGGGTCTGGGCGAAGCCGGCCGCGGGCGCCGACGCAGCGAGCGCGGCGGCGAGCGCCACGCACCCCGAACACCCTCGCAACGTCATCGCGCCACTGTACCCGCAGTCCCGACCGGACGCGGCCCGCCGCCCCGCGGTAGCGTCGTCCCTCCCCCACCCACCATGCGACCCCTCCACGAGCTCGGCGATCGGATCGAGCGCACCTGGTCCGCCGTCGGGCACGAGCCCGCGGCCTTCGCCGACCTCGCCGCCGACGCCCTCGCCGGCGCCCGCCTGCACGAGCGCGTCGGCCTCGACGACGTGCTCGCCTGGCTCGCCGAAACCCCTTCGCTGCCGCCGCAGAACCTCCCGTCGCGCTTCGGCGAGCCGCCGCTGACGGTCTACTCCGCGGGCCGCTGGGCGCTCGACCTGCTCTTCTGGGTCGAGGGGCGCACGACCGTCCACGCCCACGACTTCGCCGGGGCCTTCACCGTGCTCGCGGGCTCCAGCATCCAGCGCCGCTACGCCTTCGCGCCCCGCGGGCCCGAGCGCGGACCCATCCGCCTCGGCGCGCTCCGCCTCGCCGACCTCGCGCTGCTCGGGCGCGGCGCGGTCGAGCCCATCCTCGCGGGCGACGGGCTCATCCACTCGGTCTTCCACCTCGACCGCCCGACGGTGAGTCTCGTGGCGCGCACCGACGGCGGTCTCGCCCGCGCGCCGCAGTACGACTACTGGGCGCCCGGCGTCGCGGTCGACCCCGAGCACGTCGACCCGCTCGCGCTGCGCCAGCAGCAGACCCTCACCATGCTGCTGCGCGCCGGGCACCCCGCGGCGCCCGCCTTCGCCGCGCGCCTCGTGGCCGGGGCCGACCTGCACGCGACCTTCCGGCTGCTCGACCTCGTGCTCGACTCGGCGCGCGGCGACGAGCTGCTGCCGGCGCTGCTCGCGGCCGCGCGCGCGCGCCA
>JAQBQI010000300.1 GCA_028287085.1 Myxococcaceae bacterium | reverse complement strand
CCTGGTGCGCCGCTGGCCGCGCGACCCGCGGGTGCGCTTCATCCGCGCGGCGGCGCGCATCAACGCCGACAACCCCGCCGGGGCCGAGGAAGACCTGCGCGCGGCGCTGGCCGACGAGCGCGTGCTGCGCACGGGCTTCCGCGACCGGCGGCTGGAGATCGAGGTGCGCACGCTGCTGGCGCAGGTGCTGGCGCAGCGGGGCGCCGAGGCCGAGGCGCGCGCCGCGGTCGCGCCGGTCTGCCACGCGGGACCGAACGGGCGCACGCCGCCGGGGCTCGCGATGCTCGGGCTCTGCGACGGGCGGTAGCCGCTCTCCAGCGGGGGACTCGCCGGGTCGAGCGGCCGCGGCGAGCGGATAACCGCAAGGGCGCAAGGGTCGCAAGGAACAGAGGAGGAGGAGGAGGAGGGCCTCCGTTCCGTGCCCCCCGTCTCCTCCGTTCCTTGCGACCCTTGCGCCCTTGCGGTTATCCGCTCGCCGCGCTCGCCCCGCCCACTGGCCGGCGGCGACCGCGGGCCCCATCCCGGCATCGCACTCGCCATGCGCCCCGACGACCTCGTGCAGCTCCGCCCCGACGGGCTCTACTGCCCCCCGGCCGACCTCTACATCGACCCATCTGGTCCGGTCGCGCGCGCGTGGCTCACCCACGCCCACGCCGACCACGCCCGCGCCGGGTCGACCCGCTACTTCGCCCAGCGCGACGCCCTCGCGATCCTCCAGCACCGCCTCGGCGCCGACGCGGCGATCACCCCGCTCGCGTACGGCGAGGTCACCGAGGTCGACGGCGTGCGCGTGAGCCTGCACCCCGCGGGGCACATCCTCGGATCGGCCCAGGTGCGCGTCGAGTATCGCGGCGAGGTGTGGGTCGTCACCGGCGACTACAAGCGCGACGACGACCCGACCTGCGCGGCCTTCGAGGTCGTCCCCTGCGACGTGCTCATCACCGAGGCCACCTTCGCGCTGCCCGTCTACCGCTGGCGCCCGCCGCAGGAGGTCGTCGACGAGGTGCTCGCCTGGTGGCAGCACTGCGCCGCGCTCGGGCGCAACGCCGTGCTCTGCTGCTACGCGCTCGGCAAGGCGCAGCGCGTGCTCGCCGGGCTGCTGGGCCGCGCCGACCGCCCGGTGCTGCTGCACGGCGCGATGGAGCCGCTCGTCGCGGCCTACCGCGCGGCGGGCGTGGCCCTCGCCGAGACCGCCCCCGTGAAGGAGCGGGCCCGCGGCGAGAAGCTCGCGGGGGAGTTGATCCTGGCGCCGCCGTCGGCCGCGGGGTCGACGTGGATGCGGCGCTTCGGCGACTGCGAGGTGGGCTTCGCGTCGGGCTGGATGCAGGTGCGCGGCGACCGGCGGCGCAAGGCCTACGACCGCGGCTTCGTGCTCTCCGACCACGCCGACTGGCCGGGCCTCCTGCGCACCGTCGCCGAGACCGGCGCGCGTCGCGTGATCGCCACCCACGGCTTCTCCGACCCGCTCGCCCGCTACGCCCGCGAGGCCCTCGGCCTCGACGCCGAGGTGCTGAGCGCGGGCTACGCCGGCGAGGAGGCCGAGTGAACTTCTTCGACCTCTACCGCCGCCTCGACCAGACCCAGTCGACCAACGACAAGCTCGCCGCGCTGGTCGATTTCTTCGCCCGCGCCGACGCCCGCGAGGTGGCGTGGGCGGTCGCGCTGGTGCTCGGCCAGCTCCCCCCGCGGCGCATCTCCACCAAGGACCTCAAGGCCCTCGCGCTGCGCCGCGCGGCCGTGCCCGGGTGGCTCTTCGAGGAGTCCCACGCCTCGGTCGGCGACCTCGCCGAGACCATCGCGCTGCTGGTCGAAGCCCCCGCCCCGGTCCCCTTCGACGGGCTCATCGCCGACTTCATCGAGCGCGAACTGCTCCCCGCGACCGACCTCACCGCCGCGCTCGAATCCGCCTGGGACCGCTGGGACGCCTTCTCCCTCTTCGTGCTGCACAAGCTGCTGACGGGCGCGCTGCGGGTGGGCGTCGCCAAGGGGCTGCTCGTGCGCGCGATGGCCACGGCGTGGTCGCTGCCCGAGGTGCAGGTCGCGCAGGGGATCATGGCCGGCTGGAGCCCCGTCGCCGCCTCGGTCGAGGCCCTGCGCACCGGCGCGGCCGTCGCCTCGGCGTGGAGCACCCCGATGCCCTTCCAGCTCGCCTCGGCCCTGGAGGGTGCGCCCGACGCGCTCGGCCCCCTCGACGACTGGCAGGTCGAGTGGAAGTGGGACGGCATCCGCGCGCAGTGGGTGCTGCGCGAGGGCCAGATCGCCCTCTGGAGCCGCGGCGAGGAGCTCATCACCGAGCGCTTCCCCGAGCTCACCCACGCGGCGCTCGCGGCCGAGCTCTCGCGCGCCCACGCCACGGTGGTGCTCGACGGCGAGGTGCTCGGCTGGCGCGACGACCGCCCCCTGCCCTTCCAAGACCTCCAGACCCGCATCGGCCGCAAGACCCTCAACGCCAAGGTGCTCGCGGCCTGCCCGGTGCGCTTCCTCGCCTACGACCTGCTCGAGCTCGACGGCGCAGACCTGCGCGCCCTCCCGCTCTCCGAGCGCCGCGCGCAGTTGGAGGCGTGGGTGGGCGCCGTGCACCCCGGGCACCCCGCGCTCGACCGCTCGCCCGTGGTCGCGGCCGAGGGCTGGGCGGAGCTCGCGGCGCTGCGGGAGTCGTCGCGCGAGCGCGGCGTCGAGGGCCTGATGGTGAAGCGCAAGACGGCGCCCTACCTCCACGGCCGCCGCCGCGGCGACTGGTGGAAGTGGAAGGTCGACCCGCTCACCCTCGACGCCGTGCTCGTCTACGCGCAGGCGGGCCGCGGCAAGCGCTCCAACCTCTTCACCGACTACACCTTCGCGGTGCTCGACGCCGACGGCGCCCTCGTGCCCGTGGCCAAGGCCTACTCCGGCCTCGACCAGAAGGAGATCGAGACCCTCGACCGGTGGATCCGCGCCCACACCAGGGAGCGCTTCGGCCCGGTGCGCAGCGTCGAACCCTTCCAGGTCTTCGAGCTCGCCTTCGAGGGCATCGGGCCGTCGCCGCGGCACCGCGCGGGCGTCGCGCTGCGGTTTCCGCGCATCCTGCGGTGGCGCCACGACAAGCCCGCCGCCGAGGTCGACCGCCTCGCCGACCTGCGCGCGCGCTTCCTCGGCGGTGCCCCGGCGTGAGCGCGCGCGACGGCCTCGCGCGCTGGTTCGCCGCGAAGGGATACGCCCCGTGGCCCTTCCAGCGCGCCGCCTGGGCCGCCTGGAACGCCGGCCGCAGCGGCCTCATCCACGTCCCCACCGGCTCGGGCAAGACCCTCGCGGCCTTCGGCGCCCCGCTCGCCGCGCTGCGCCCCCACGCCGGCCTCCAGGTGCTCTACGTCTCGCCCCTGCGCGCCGTGATCGGCGACGTCACCCTCGCCGTCGCCGAGGTCGTCGGGCACTGCGCCCCGGGCGCCCGCGTCGAGGCGCGCACCGGCGACACCGGCGCGGCCACGCGGGCCCGACAGCGCGCGCGGCTGCCCGACGTGCTGCTCACCACCCCGGAGTCGCTGAGCCTGCTGCTCACCCGCGCCGACCTCGACGAGAGCGTCGGCGCCCTCGACACCGTGATCGTCGACGAGTGGCACGAGCTGCTCGGCACCAAGCGCGGCGTGCAGGTCGAGCTCGCCCTCGCGCACCTCCGCGCGCGCCGCCCGTCGCTGCGCGCGTGGGCCCTCTCCGGAACCCTGCGCGACCTGCCCGAGGCGGCCCGCGCGGTGGCGGGCGTCGGCTCCGATCCGCTGGTCGTCACGGCCGCGATGGCGCGCCCGGTCGAGCTGCGCACCGTGCTGCCCGACGAAGCCCGCGCGCTGCCGTGGGCGGGCCACCTGGGCCAGCGCATGCTGCCGTCGCTGTTGAGGGTGCTCGACCCCGAGCGCTCGACGCTCCTCTTCACCAACACGCGCTCGCAGGCCGAGCGGTGGTTCCGGGCGCTCCTGCACGCGCGGCCCGAGATGGCGGGCTCGCTCGCGCTGCACCACGGCTCGATCGACGCCGACGCCCGCGCCTTCGTCGAGCGCGCCGTGAAGGAGGGATCGCTCCGCTGGGTGGTCTGCACCTCCTCGCTCGACCTGGGCGTCGACTTCGGCCCGGTCGACCGCGTGGTGCAGATCGGCTCGCCGAAGGGCGTCGCCCGCATGATGCAGCGCGCGGGTCGGGCCTCGCACCGCCCGCAGACGCCCTGCACGCTGTGGTTCGTGCCGACGCACTGTCTCGAAGCGGCCGAGATCGCCGCGGTGCGCGCGTGCCTGGCCGCGGGCGAGGTCGAGTCGCGCGCGAGCCTGCGCGGCGCCGCCGACGTGCTGATGCAACACGTCGTCACGCTGGCCTGCGCGCGCCCCATCGACGTCGACGCCGTCTTCGCCGAGGTGCGCTCGGCGGTGGCCTACGAGTCGCTGTCGCGGGAGACCTTCGACGCGCTGCTGCGGCACCTCGTCGACGGCGGCGAGGCCCTCGCGGCCTACCCCCAGTACCGCCGGGTGGAGTGGCGCGAGGGCCTGCTCGCGGTGGCCTCCCCCCGCGTCGCGACGCTGCACCGCATGAACGTCGGCACCATCGTGTCGAGCGCCGCGATCGAGGTGCGTTTTACCAACGGACGTACGCTCGGGCAGATGGAGGAGTCCTTCGTGGCGCGGCTGCGCCCGGGCGACCGCTTCCTCTTCGCGGGGCGCACGCTGGAGTTCGTGCGGCTGCGCGACCTGACCGCCCACGTGCGCGCGGCGAAGGGCAACGCCACCCTCACGCCGCGCTGGCAGGGAACCTCCCTCCCGCTCTCCCCGACGCTCTCGCTGGGATTGCGCCGCGTGGTCGACGCCCTCGCCGACGGGCGCTTCGCCGAGCCCGAGCGCGCGGTGCTCGACCCCCTCTTCGCGGTGCAGCGCCGGGTGTCGCGGGTGCCGCGCGAGTCCGAACTGCTCGTCGAGGTCACGCGCTCGCGCGAGGGCACGCACGCCTTCGTCTTCCCCTTCGAGGGGAGGCTGGCGCACGAGGGCCTGGCGGCGGTGGTGGCCACGCGGCTCGCGCGCCGGCAGAAGGTGACCTTCGGCCTGGGCGCCAACGACCACGGCTTCGAGCTGCTGGCCGAGGGGGAATTCCCCTTCGCGGAGGTGTTCCGTGAGCACGCCGCGGAGGTGCTGGGCGAGGCCGCGTGGCTCGACGACCTGACCGAGGGAATGGCCCTGGGCGAGTTCGAGCGGCGGCACTTCCGCGAGGTGGCGCGGGTGTCGGGGCTGGTGTTCCAGGGCCGGCCCGGGGCGGCGCGCACGGCGAAGCAGCTGCACGTGAGCGCGTCGCTGCTGCACGACGTGCTGCGCCGCCACGAGCCGGGCCACCCCCTGCTCGAACAGACCGCCCGCGAGGTGCTGGAGATGCAGCTCGAATCGCGGCGCATCGCGGCGACGCTGCGGCGCCTGAGCGCGCTCACGCCGGTGGTGGTGGAGACGGCGCGCTTCTCGCCGCTGGCCTACCCCCTGGTGCACGAGCGCATGGCGGCGAAGGTCGGCAGCGAGAGCCTCGACGAGCGCCTCGAGCGCATGATGCAGCGCTGGACGCGGCCGTGACCGACGCGACGATCGCCCGCGCGGGGCAGACCTTCCGGCTCATGCCCGAGCGCGCGATGCTCTGGGAGGAGCGGGCGGTGCTCTGCGCGTCCGACCTGCACTGGGGCCGCGAGTCGCTGCTGCAACAACGCGGCATGGCCGTGCCCGACGGGTCGTTGGCCGAAGACATGGCGCGCCTCGACCGCGCGCTGGACCGCACCGGCGCGACGGCGCTGTGGGTGCTGGGCGACTGGTTCCACCACCCCGACGGGCTCGACGCGGGCACCGTCGCGGCGATCACCCGCTGGCGCGACCGCCGCGCGGCGCTCTCGCTCGTGGCGGTGCTGGGCAACCACGACCGCGGCGCCGATGAGTTGCTCCGCGCGCTCGGCGCGACGGTGCACCGCGAGCGCCACGTCGCGGCGGGCGTCGGCTTCGTGCACGACCCGGCCGACCCCTACGCGGGCTTCGCCTGGTGCGGCCACCTGCACCCCGCGGTGCGCCTGCCGTCGCGCGTCCCGGGCCCGAAGCTGCCGTGCTTCTGGATCACCCCGACCCGCGCGCACCTGCCGGCCTTCAGCGCGCTGGCGGCGGGGGCGGGCTTCCGGGCGGGCGCCGGCGACGCGGTCTTCGCGGTGACCGAGCGGGCGGTGCGGGCGCTGCGCTGACGCCACCAGACGGGAGCACGAACCCTGACGCGGCGGGACTTGCGAGGCGCCGCGGGTTCGTGCGAGGCGATAGCGCACAAAGGGTCTATGGAAAACACCGAAGTGTCCGAGCGAAGGCCGGTGCGTTATTGGGTGGGCCGTACGGTGCTGACCGCGCTCGGCTGGCGCGAGGAGGGGGTGGTTCCCGACCTCGAGAAGTACGTGCTCATCGCCGCGCCGCACACGTCCAACTGGGACCTCCCGATCACGCTGGGCATCGGCTACACGCTCGGCGTCGACATCGTGTGGGTCGGCAAGCACACGCTCTTTACCGGGCCGCTGGGGCCCTTCTACAAGTGGCTCGGCGGCATCCCCGTCGACCGCCGCGCCTCGCAGGACCAGGTGCAGGTGCTGGCCTCGATCTTCGACGCCGACGAGAAGCGCGTGCTCGTGGTGGCCCCCGAAGGCAGCCGCGCGAAGCTCCGCTACTGGAAGTCGGGCTTCTACTGGATCGCCCGCACCGCGAAGGTCCCCATCGCGCTGGGCTACCTGGATTTCCGGCGCAAGCGCGGCGGCATCGGCCCGGTGATCACGCCCTCCGACGACGTCGACTCCGACGTGGCGCGCATCCACGAGTTCTACGAGCGCATCACGGCGAAGTTCCCGGAGGAGTTCAGCAACGTGGAGTTCCGCCCGCCGGGGGCGAGCGCCGAGCGGCCGAAGCGCCCGAAGGAGGGCCTGCGCGGCAAGATCTCGGGATTGCTCCACGGCATGGGGTGGACGTAGGCTCCGCGCCCCTATGGCGAACCTCACCCTGGCCCAGATCCGTCTCCAGCTCGATCAGGTCGCGTCGGAGTACGACGCGCGCTTTGCCGGGCAGTCGCGCGTGTCGCGCGACCTCAACGACCTCAACGGCCTCGTGCGCCGCACCCAGCAGGCGCTGCAAGACCTCGAGAAGCTCCCGAAGTCGAAGGACCGCACCGAGGTCGAGCAGGCCGCGCGCGACGCGATCAACCTGTACGACGCCGAGCGCAAGGAGATCATGAAGGCCCGCAGCCTCGGGCCGGGCTTCGAGGAGTTCTCGACCCTGCGCGGCGAGGCGAACTTCATCTTCTCGAAGTACCACCGGCACTACTCGGGCAAGGCGCGCAACACGCGCGACCTCGGCCTGCTCGGCGAGATGATCGAAGACCTCGAGGCCGTGCAGGAGTCGATGAACGAGCTCGCCCCCGAGCTCAAGGGCCAGGCGGGCATCCAGGAAGACCTCACCCTGGTCGCCGACAACCTCAAGATGTACCGCGCCGAGCGCGGCGAGATCATCGAGGCCCGCGCCATGGGCACCGCCGACGAGCAGGCCAGCGCCCTCGCCGAGGTGGCCAACGGGCAGTTCAACCTCTACGAGGGGCACTTCGCCGGGAAGTCGCGCGCGACGCGCCGCCCCGAGCTGCTCCAGCGCATGATCGACAACCTCACGCAGGCCCTCGAGCGCATGCAGGCGCTGCGCGGCAACGGCCTGCGCGTCGAGTACAACGAGCAGAACATCGCCATCGTCGAGCAGAGCCTCGCCACCTACCGCAGCGAGCTCGTCGAGATCCGCAAGGCCCGCCAGACGACCAAGATCGCCGACCTCCAGGGCATGCTCGGCGGCGCGGCCAACGAGGTCTTCGAGGCCTACCGCAAGGCCTTCGCGGGGCAGGACCGTCGCACCCGCGACCTCGACCTGCTCACCACGATCTGCGACCAGCTCGGCGAGATCGGCAAGCAGATGGCCAGCCTCGGCGCCTTCGAGCCCACCGACCAGAACACCAAGAACCTCCAGATCGTCACCGACCAGCGCGTGCTCTTCGAGCGCGAGTACACGATGATCGAAGAGGCCAAGGCGCAGGGCGTCCACTGACCGCCGCCGCGCGCTGAGCTCCGCCCCCTCCGCTACGGGGCGCCCAGCGCGCGGGCCTCGTCGCGCAGCGTCTCGAAGCGCGCCATCTGCACCAGCGCCGTCACGTCCCCGCCCCGCACCGCCAGGTCCCTGCCCCGCCGCGAGCGCGCCGCCAGCCGGCCCAGCGCCAGCGACAGCTGCGCCGCCACGCGCCCGCGCGTCTCCTCGTCGAGCGCCGCCCCGGTCGAGCGCAGCCGCGTGATGGCGGCGTTGACGTCGGCCACGTCGGCCGCGCCCCCGCGCGAGAGCACCCCGATCGCCACCACGTTGGGCCGGCGCGTCTCGACCCAGGCGCGCAGCGCGGGCGACCCCGCGAGTGGGTCGGGCGGACGCG
>JAQBQI010000274.1 GCA_028287085.1 Myxococcaceae bacterium | reverse complement strand
CGACGCGCTCGCGCCGGCGGACTCCGCCGCCGCGGGCTCCGCCGGGGCCGCCTCTGCGGGCGGCGCGACGAGCCGCATCTCGGCCTGCCGGGTGAGCGCGTGGTCGACGCCCTCGCGGCTGATGACGCCCATCGAGATCAGGATCGACCCGAGGCGCTCGAGGCGCTCGAGTCCGACCAGGTTCTCGCGGAAGAAATACACCTCGCGGAAGGGGCTGTCGGCCTCGACCGGGACGCCCCGCAGGCAGCTGCTCCCCTCCACCGCGGGCGGCGCGTGGACGTCGATGTGACGGTCGCGCGCGACGTGCAGACGCAGCGGCTCGACCGCGGCCGCGTCGACCTCCGCGGCGGGCTCCGACGGGCGCTTGAGGAAGCCCACGAACACCGCGCGCTTGGCGGTCACCACGAGGCGGCGCGCGAAGGCGTCGACCTCCGCGTCGTTCGACCCGAGCCAGAGCACGAACTCGGGGGCGTCGGGGGCGAAGCCCGTCGCGAGGCCGCTGAGGGTGCGCCCGTCGCTGAGCCCGACCTCGACGGGAACGCCCGGCGCGTCCTCGCCGCCCCACCCGAGCGGCACCGTCGTCATCGACCGCGACGGGCCCACCCGCGGCTTCGGGCCCTGCTCTGTCACCGCTCCGAACCTCCGCGCGACCGCGCCCTCGACTGCATGTGCTGACCTCCACCAACCACCGGGTCGGCGCCACCATGCATCGTCCCCCCGCGACGCGACGTCAACGCCGCGCGCGGCGATGGGGCGGTCAGCGCGCGCGCAGCGGGCCCGTCGGCCCCACGCCGATGCCGTCGACCACGAGGCGCAGGAGGATCTCCGGGATCGCCTCCATCGGCCCGAGGTCGTGCCCCGAGAGCGCGCGGTGCAGCAGGTGCTCGACCGCGCCCACCACCGTCGCCGCCGTCACGCGCGGGTCGAAGGCCTTGAGCAGCCCGTGCAGGTGCGCGGCCTCGGTGAGCGTGACCGCGCGCTCGTCGATCTCCGCCGCGAGGCGGGCGAGGGGGATGCGCGGGCCGTGGTTGGGCGCGCGCCGCTCCTGGAGGTAGAGCCGCGTGACGTCGGGGTTGGCGAGCACCGCGGTCGAGAGCGCGAGCCCGAGGGCCTGGTAGGCGCCGAGCAGGGCGTCGTAGTCGCGCGCCTCGCGGATGCCCGCGTCGCACACGTCGAGCGAGCCGCGCACGGCGTCGCGCACCGGCTCGATCAGCGCCTCGACGACGTCCGACTGGTCGCGGAAGTACGTGTAGAAGCTGCCCTTGGCGATGCGGGCGCGGCGCACCACGTCGTCGACCGACACGGCCTCGACGCCGCGGTCGAGGAAGAGCTCGAGCGCCGCCCGCGCGATGGCCTGCGTGCGGGCCTTGCGGTTGGCGTCTCGGGTGCCACCGGCGGGGCCGGGGCGGGCCGACGGGGCGTTGCGCGGGCGCACGGCGGGCGATCGCTTGCGGGGGCTTGACATCACGGTCCGACCTCGTACAAAAACATGACTGTTCAGTCAACGTTTCTCGCCGCCACCGCCGCGGCGCATCGGGAGGTCGAGCGATGATCGGACTGCCACTGGCGCTCTTGTACAGCAACGCGTGGGAGTGGGTGATCCACAAGTACGTCTTGCACGGGCAGGGGAAGAACCGGGAGAACTTCTGGAGCTTCCACTGGCACGACCACCACAAGCACGCGCGCAAGGAGGCGATGAACGACCACCAGTACCAGCGCTCGGTCTTCGGCTGGCACGGGCAGGGCAAGGAGGCCCTCGGCCTGCTGGCGGCGACGCTGGTGACGCTGCCGCTGGCGCGGCGCTACCCCTGGTTCGTCGCGGGCTCGGTCTTCAGCCAGTGGAACTACTACCGCGTGCACAAGCGCTCGCACCGCGACGCGGCGTGGGCGCGCGAGCACCTGCCCTGGCACTACGACCACCACATGGGCCCCAACCAGCACGCCAACTGGTGCGTGACCTGGCCGTGGTTCGACCACGTGATGGGCACGCGCGAGCCCTACGTGGGCACCGCGCGCGAGGCCGCCGACGTGGCGAAGGCCGCCGCGAAGGCCGCCCGCGCGAGGTCGGCGGGGGAGGGCGCGGGGCCGGTGGCGGCCGGGGTCGACAGGGAGTAGAACGCCCGACCCCATTAACGACCCCGCTTCGAAGGTCCCCGACCCCGCCGCCGACAAGGAACTCCGGACGATCGTCGCCGAGGAGGAGAAGCTCCTCAAGAAGTGCGTCGAGAACCTGGCGGCGGTGCCGGAGGTGTACCGCACCGACTACGACCGCGAGATGGTCGAGCTCCGCGACCTCATCGGCGACGCGCGCAACGAAGACCTCCCCGCGCTGATGGCGGAGATGGAGCGGCTGCGCGGCGTGGCCTCGCGGCGGGCCGAGGTGCCCATCGGCAAGGTCGACCAGGGCAACCCCTACTTCGGCCACATGCGCCTCACCGAGGCGGGCCGCAGCCGCGACGTGCTCATCGGCAACAGCACCTACGTCGACACCGAGCGCGGCGTGCGCATCGTCGACTGGCGCGACGCCCCGGTCTCGCGGATCTACTACCGCTACCAGGAGGGCGACGAGTACGAGGAGGAGTTCGGCGGCAAGACCCTCGAGGGCAACGTCACCATCCGCCGCGCGGTGGTCATCCGCAACGGCGCGCTCAAGCGCGTGGTCGCGCCGCAGGGGGCCTTCTTCCAGGGCAAGGAGGGCTGGCAGCGCGCGGCGGTGCACGCGGCGAAGCTCCAGGGCGGGCAGCTCAGCGCGGTGCGCCCGCCCACCGACGACGAGCGCCGCGAGGCGGCGAAGTCGAAGGGCCGCCTCGGCGTCGGCGTCGAGGGCCGCGAGGACAAGCACCTCCCGGAGATCCCCTCGCTCATCGACCCGCGCCAGTTCGAGCTCATCACGCGCCCCTCGTCGGGCCTCGCGGTGATCCAGGGCGGCGCGGGTTCGGGCAAGACGACCATCGGCCTGCACCGCATGGCCTACCTGTCGTTCAACAACCCGAAGCGCTTCGCGCCCGAGAACATGATGATCGTCGTGTTCAACCGCGCGCTGGCCCGCTACATCGTGCGGGTGCTGCCGGGCCTCGGGGTCGAGGGGGTCACCGTCTCGACCTACGTCGAGTGGGTGCACAAGCAGCGGCGCAAGCACCTCTCGCGCGTGCCCGAGGAGACGCGCGACGACACGCCGGCGGTGGTGTCGCGGGTGAAGAAGCACCCGATGATGCTCAAGCTCATCGACGAGCGCATGGCCGACGAGACCGAGAAGGCCCGCGTGGCGCTGCTCGAGACTGCGAAGCGCAACGGCCTCGAAGACCGCGTGGCGAAGGCGTGGAAGGCGCTGGAGGGCAACGCGCTCTCGCGCCGGCTGACGGCCCTCGGGCAGTGGGCGCGCGGCGAGCGCGACCTCGGCGGCAGCAGCGGCGCCGACCTCGGCGTGCGCCTCCAGATGGACCTCCAGAAGGCCATGGACCCGTGGATGCGCCGCGCCCGCGACGTGGTCTGGGACTGGGCCGAGATGGTCACCGACTACAAGGCCCTGCGCGGCGCGGCCGACCGCTGGGCGCCCGGGGTCTTCACCGACGGCGACATCTCGACGGCGGTGCGCTGGAGCACCGAGCGCTGCACCCGCTGGGTGGTCGCCGACACCGTGAGCGAGGACGACGAGGAGCGCGAGCGCGGCGCCGAGCGCGGCGACCGGCGCAGCCGCAAGGGCAAGCCGGCGAAGGAGCGGGCCGAGCGCACCGCCCCGAGCGAGCGCGTCGAGGTGGCCGCGCGGGCGCGCTTCGGCGACGAGGAGCTCGAGCCCGAAGACCTCGGCTGGGAGGCGGCCGGCGAGCAGACGCGCGAGGAGACGACGGCCCGCGCGTCGCGCCGCGAGGACGAGGACGACGACCACCGCGGCGGGGGCGGTGAGGTCGACATGAGCCGCGGCGCCGACGGCGTGCGCGAAGACCAGACCGACGACGCCATCGACGCCGAGGACGAGGCGCTGCTGCTGCGGCTCTACCAGGTGAAGCGCGGCCCGCTGCGCGGACCCAACAAGCAGCCGCTGAAGTACGAGCACCTGTTCGTCGACGAGGCGCAAGACCTCTCGCCGATGGAACTCTCGGTGCTCCTCGGCGTGGCCTCGGCCGACTGCTCGGTGACGCTCGCGGGCGACACGGCGCAGCGCCTGATGATGGACAACGGCTTCTCCGACTGGAGCGGCGTGCTGCGCGACCTCGGCCTGCAGGGCGTCGAGGTCGAGCCGCTGCGCATCGGCTACCGCTCGACGCTCGAGGTGCTGGCCTTCGCGCGCGACATCCTCGGGCACCTCGCCGACCCGGAGCCCCCCTTGGCCACCCGCCACGGCGCGCCGGTCGAGTACCACGGCTTCAACGAGGTGGGCGCCGCGGTGGCCTTCCTCTCCGAGGCGCTGCGCGAGCTCTCGATGCAGGAGCCGCGCGCCAACGTCGCGGTCATCGCGCGCGACCCCGAGCGCGCCGACGTGTACTTCGACGGCCTGTTCAAGGCCGAGGTGCCGCGCCTCGCGCGCGTCGCCGACCAGGACTTCTCCTTCCGCCCCGGCGTCGAGGTCACCGACATCCGCCAGGTGAAGGGCCTCGAGTTCGACTACGTGATCCTGGTCGACGTGACGCTCTCGCAGTACCCCGCCGACGACGAGTCGCGGCACCTGCTGCACATCGGCGCGACCCGCGCGGCCCACCAGCTCTGGGTGGTCTCGACGGGCATCCCCTCGCCGATCCTCCCCCGCTACATGATCGAAGACTGACCCTCCCCATTTTACGGGGCGGTGTATGTCATCGCCCCGGCGGTGGCGCCGAAGACCGTCTCGAAGTGCGTCACCGCCCGCCGGGCGAGCGCCTCGACCGACGGCGGCGGCGCCACGCCGAGGCTCGCCAGCGACGCCACCGGGTGCTGCGCGATCCCGCACGGAACGATCAGCCCGAAGTCGGCGAGCGCGGTCGTCGCGTTGAGGGCCAGGCCGTGCATGGTGATCCAGCGCGAGATCTTCACGCCGATGGCGCCCACCTTGGCGGGCGCGCGGTTGCTCTCCTGCCCGGGCCACTGGTGGGGCGACTCGAGGTCGACCCAGGCGCCGATGAGGTCGTCGCGGGCGCCGGCCCCGACGCCGTGGTCGGCGCAGAGCAACGACATGACGCGCACGAGGTCGCGCACGTAGCGGCGCACGTCCTGGCGGTCGGGGGCGAGGTCGAAGATGGGGTAGGCCACGAGCTGCCCGGGGCCGTGATAGGTGACGTCGCCGCCGCGCTCGGTCTCCACGAGGTCGACGCCGCGCGCGGCGAGCGACTCGGCGCTGAAGAGCACGTGCTCGCCCTTGGCCGAGCGCCCCATGGTGACGACCGGGTCGTGCTCGAGCAGCAGCAGCGTGTCGCCGATCTCGCGCGCCGTGCGCCGCTCGACGAGGCGCTGTTGCAGCGCGTGGGCGTCGCGGTAGCCCACGCGCCCGAGCCACACCGGAACGAAGCTCCGCCCTTCGCCCATGGCGCCGCTCAGAGCACGTCGGCGATGACGGGCGTCGACGACATGGAGAGCGCGACGGGGAGGTCGGGCGCGACAAGGGTGGTGTTGTCGAAGGGCGTGACGGCGGGCCGCCCGAGGCTCGAGTCGCCGTGGATGTGCACGTACTGGTAGCCCGGCGTGAGGTCGCGCACGGGCGTGTTCATCGTGTCGACGGCCGCGGTGCCGTCGCGCCACGCGATGCCGACGGGCGAGATGGCGACGGGGCGGTCGAGGAGCCGGTCGAAGCTGAGGCTGTTGTCCTGGTCGAGGTAGAGCGCGACGCGGGCGAGGGCGACGGTGGCGACGCCGACGCGCGCGCGCACGGCCTCCGGGGGCGGCCCGGCGAGCACGATGGGGTAGGTCGCGAAGCGCCCGGCGAAGCGCACCGCGACGCCGTTGGTCTCGACGTCGGGGACGGCGCCGACGAGGTCCCAGAAGAGGGCGACGCGGAGGTTGGCGGGCGTGGGCGGCGCGGGCACCTCGCGAATCATCGCGAGCCCGGTCGCCGAGATGCGGTCGACCACCGACGCGGTGGCGGCGCGCGCGTAGGTGAGCCGCGAACTGCCGAAGCCCGCCCCGGAGAAGCTCAGCGTGCCGTCGGGGTTGCGCTGGAGCGCCACGGGCATCGCGGCGGCGCCGGTCGGGTTGAAGACGCCGGTGGCCTGGTCGAGCAGCCCGGCGACGCCGAAGCCGCCGGCGGAGTAGCCCGCCGCGTAGGTGTAGAAGTGCCCCGTGATGAGGGTGCCGGCGCTGAGCGCGAGGCGGTCGTCGGCGACGACGAGGGTCCCGTTGGCGCGGCCCGCGACCAGCTCCCCGCTCGCGTTGGGAACCTGGGTGTCGACGTCGGTGAGCTCGCGTCGCACGCCGTCGTCGCCGTCGAACTCGAAGCGGGTCAGCCGCCAGCGGCCGTTGAGCGAGGGCACGCTCGCGTCGGCCGTCGTCGGCACGTCGCCCGAAGTCGGGACGTCGGCGTTCGTCGGCTGGTCGGCGGTCGCGCCGCCGTCGCTGGCGGGCGGCAGGATGATGGTCGATCCGCAGCCGAGCGAGACCAGGGAGAGCAGCAGTGCAGCGCGCATGGCCGCGAGGATAGCCCCACGCGCCTACCGCTCGAAGCAGTCGTCGGGAATCCTTCGCTCGCGCCGCACGAGGGCGGTCGCGGCGATGTACCGCGTCGTCACCGGGTCGTGGTAGCCGCTCGCCGGACCGAGGTCGGGCACGTGCGCCCGCAGGTCGAGGTGGATGCGCAGCATCGAGAGCTCCCGGACGTATTTGCCGACGAGCGAGGCGAGGCCCACCGCCGGGTCGCTGGCGTCGGCGTCCTGCACGAAGGCCACGCTCCCGACGCCGGGCACCCGGTACGCCGACCTCGCCGCGCCCTCCTCCTCGATCGCGACCAGGGGGCTCAGCGCGACCAGCGCGTCGGCGTAGCGCTTGCGCCCGCCGACCTTGCCGCAGACCGCGGTGACGCCCCCGCCCGCGTCGCCGCGCAGGGCGCGCACGAGGTCGACCATGCGCGCGAGGTCGACGTCGAAGCGGCTGCGCCCGAGGGCCTTCTCGGCGCCGAGCCGACGATTACACGTGCTGGTAAAGCGCACCGCGCGCACGACGGCCCCGGCGTCGCGGAGCGCGCGGGCGCCGTCGCGGTGGCGCTCGCCGGGGGCGCCGCCGAAGGCGGGCAGCGCGACGTCGGCCCCGAAGCACATGCGCGGCGCCTCGCCGTCGGGGCAGAGCGCGCGGAGCTCGCCGTCGGGGTCGAGGCAGAGCGCCTCGAAGAGCGCGGCGAAGCTCGCCGGCCGCAGCCCGAGGTGCACGTCGAGGAGGGCGAGCACGGTCGCCTCGACGTCGCGCATGGCGCCGTGCGCGCAGAGGCCCTTGCTGTCGCCGATGCCGACCGCGTGGGCCGCGCGGGCGAGACTCTCCGGGTCGCAGCCCACGTCGAGCAGCGCGCCGGTGACGATCATCGGGCCGAGCCGCGGGCCGAGGCCGTTCTCGTCGACGCCGACGCGCAGGCCGGCGGGGTGGGCGCTCATCGCGCCTGGGTCGTAGTACGTTCCGCGGCCGCATGCGAAACATCTCGGGAACCTCCGGGGCGCCGCCGGCCTCCACGAGCCTGATGCGACCCCTCCTCGCGCTCGCGCTCTCCGCCACCCTCGGCTGCGCCACGGCCGCCGCCCCGCGGCCCACGACCCCGCCCGGCGGCGCCGCCCACCGGTCGCTGCAGGGCGAGGAGTTCCGCGTGGTGGGCGCCTCTGCCGCGACGCGCGGCGACGCCTTCGACGCCACGCTGCTCTTCGAGCGCGGGGTGGCGCTGATGCGCGAGCAGCGCTGCGCCGAGGCGATGACCGAGCTCGACCGGCTGGTGCGGGAGTTCCCGACGGCGTCGGTGGTGCCGCTGGCGCAGTACAACCGCGGGCTCTGCCTGCAGCGCGCGCAGCGCTGGCCAGACGCGGCGGCGGCGATGACGGCCGCCGCGACGACGCGCGAGGCCGAGCTCGCGCACGACGCGCTCTTCCGCCTCGCCGCGGTCGGCGCGTCGGGGGCCAACCCCCAGTGGGTGCTCGAGGCGACCGACGCGCTGCAGTCGCGCGCGCTGCCGCTGAGCCTCGGCGATCGGGTGGAGCTCTTCGCGCGCCGGGCCTCCGCGCGCCTCGCCGCGGGGGAGCTCGACGAGGCCGAGCGCGAGGCGCAGCGGGCGGTCGCGATCGCGCCCACCGAAGACGCGGTGCACGCGCTCGACGACGACACGCACGCCGCCGAGGCGCGGGTGGTGCTCGGCGAGGTGACGCGGCGGCGCGCGGCGGCGGTGCGCTACGAGGTCGAGTCGCCCGACGCCGAGGCCGCCATCGTGCGGCGGGTCAACCTCGTGACGCACGCGCACGCGCAGTTCAACGAGGCGATCCGCGCGGGCAACCCCGACTGGGCGGCGGCGGCGGGCTTCCGCATCGGCGAGCTGTACCGCGACCTCTACGACGCCATCGTCGACGCGCCGACGCCGCCCGCGTGGGACGACGCGCAGCGCCGGGTGTACCGCGCGCGCACGGCCGAGCGGCTGCGCCCGCTGCTCCAGGGCGCGCTGCGCAGCTGGGAGATGACGCTCACGATGGCGCGGCGCACGGGCATCACGAACAACGAGTGGGTGCGGCGCGCGAGCGAGTCGGTCGACCGCCTCCGCGCCGCCGTCGAATCGGGCCCTTGACACGGTGGCGGGTCGGGGGATACAAGCCCGCTCCCTGACTCGGCACTGATTCGTAGGGCTACTGCTGCCTTGCGACCGGTAGCGAGACCGTGTAAGTAACGCGGCCTCACGATCCGGCCGCTGGCGTAGCTCAATGGCAGAGCACCGGTTTTGTAAACCGGGGGTTGTGGGTTCAACTCCCATCGCCAGCCCTGAAAAGCGCAACGATGGTCTCAGGTTGGTTCTTTGAAGTGCTGAGTTTCAGGAGGGTTGCCCGAGCGGCCAAAGGGAGCAGACTGTAAATCTGCCGGTTCACGCCTACGTTGGTTCAAATCCAACACCCTCCACACGCGCGGGAGTAGCTCAGTTGGTAGAGCGTCAGCCTTCCAAGCTGAACGTCGCGGGTTCGAACCCCGTCTCCCGCTCTGTCCCGAATATCTTGTCTTGCGTTGTCTTGACCGTCCCGTTCGTTCGCTCACCTAGCTCAGTTGGTAGAGCACGTCCTTGGTAAGGACGAGGTCGTCGGTTCAATCCCGATGGTGAGCTCCATTTCCCCTGAGACCGCCGCCCGGCGGTCCTGCCGGAGGTCTGAGGAGTCGTCATGGCCAAGGAGAAGTTCAGCCGCAGCAAGCCCCACGTGAACGTCGGCACGATCGGTCACATCGACCACGGCAAGACGACGCTCACGGCCGCCATCAGCGCGGTGCTGTCCAAGGCCAAGGGGGCCAAGTTCAAGGCGATCTCGTACAAGGACATCGCCAAGGGCGGCATCGACCGCGACGCGACGAAGACCGTGACGATCGCCGCGGCGCACGTCGAGTACGAGTCGCAGAACCGGCACTACGCGCACG
>JAQBQI010000251.1 GCA_028287085.1 Myxococcaceae bacterium | reverse complement strand
TGGGCGGTCTCGTCGGCCGCCGACCCCCCCCGCCGCAGCTGCCTGCGCAGCCGCTCGACCTCCGCCCGCAGCGAGGCCGCCGCGCGCGAGCGGCGCTCGACCATGTCCTGCGCCTCCTTCGCGAGCGCCGCGTCGCGGCTCTTCGCGGCGACGCTCACCCGCGACGACCACAGGGCGACGTCGTCTTCGGCCTTCTCCAGCTGGTCGTGCAGCCCGGTGAGCTGGTCGATCACGGCCGCGTCGAGGTCGACCTCGGAGTCGACCCCGCCCTGCGGCGGCTCGAAGCGCGCGCGGCAGAGGGGGCACTCGAAGACCCGCCCCCCGCGCTCGGTGGCCACCAGCGACACCCCGAAGACCGAGAGGTTCTTCACCCGCTCGCGCTCGAGCAGCCGCGAAGCCTGGCCGCAGCGCGGGCAGGTGTCCGCCACGCTGCGCGGCTTGTCGACGTCCTCGATGTCCCACCCGTCGGTCTCGGCGCGCTTCCAGTCGATGCCCATCGCGCCGGCAGGTCTACGACGGTTGCCCCCCTCCGTCCAAGCGCCGAAGACCTGCCCCCGCTTACTGCCACAGGTAACCGATCGAGGAGTGTTCCAATGGCCCGGGGATGTATGCGACAACCCACGGTCATGAGCTTCTCCCGGGACGTGTTGCGCATCGCAGATCTCACCGCCGAGGCCGACCGCATCGCGAAGCGGCTGCGCGAGCTGGTGACGGTCAACCACCGCCGCCGCGGCCTCGTGGTGGGCATCTCCGGGGGCATCGACTCGGCGCTCTGCACCGCCCTCGCGGTGCGCGCCTTCGGCCCCGACAAGGTGCACGGCATCTTCCTCCCCGAGCGCGTCTCGTCGGGCGAGTCGCTCGCCTTCGGCCAGCTGCTCGCCGCCCGCTTCGGCATCCAGACCACCACCGAAGACCTCGCCCCGGCGCTCGAAGCCCTCGGCTGCTACCAGCGCCAGGACGACGCCATCCGCACCGTCTTCCCCGACTACGGCGACGGGTGGAAGTCGAAGATCGTCATCCCCTCCATCCTCGAGGGCGAGCGGCTCAACATCTCGCGCGTCACGGTCGAGCGCCCCGACGGCACGCAGGAGTCCAAGCCCCTGCCCCTCTCGGCCTACCTGCTGCTCGTGGCGGCCACCAACTTCAAGCAGCGGCTGCGCACCACGCTCGAGTACTTCCACGCCGACCGGCTCAACTACGCCGTGTGCGGCACGCCCAACCGCCTCGAGTACGACCAGGGGTTCTTCGTGAAGGGCGGCGACGGCCTCGCCGACGTGAAGCCCATCGCGCACCTCTACAAGACCCAGGTCTACGCCATGGCCGAGGCCCTCGGCGTGCCCGAGGAGATCTGCCGCCGCGCGCCCACCACCGACACCTTCTCGCTGCCGCAGGGCCAGGACGAGTTCTACTACGCCCTCCCCTACGCCGAGATGGACCTCTGCCTGTGGGCCCACAACCACCGCGTCGCGGCCGCCGAGGTCGCGCCCGCGCTGGGCATCACCGAGGCGCAGGTCGAGCGCGTCTACAAGGACATCGAAGCCAAGCGCCGCGCCACGCTGCCGCTGCACCTCACGGGCCTGCTCATCGACCCGGTCCCCGAGATCGTGAAGTAGCGTGCTGGGGGCGCGCGGAGTCGCGGAGTTTCTCGAGGCCTCGGCGGCGCGGGCGCCCGCCAAGGCGGCGCTCGTCGCGGGCAAGGCGGTGCTCACCTACGCGGCCCTCGACGCCTGGGCCAACCGCATCGCCCACGCCCTGCGCGCGAAGGGCGTCGGCCGCGGCGACCGCGTGCTCATCTTCGGCGACAACACCCCCGAGGTCGCGGCCACGATCTGGGGCGCCCTCAAGGCCGACGCGGTCTTCTTCGTCGTCAACGCGCAGGTGAAGGCCGAGAAGCTCGCGTACATGATCGACGACGCCGCCGTCGCCGCCGTCGTCGCCGACGCCACGCTGGTCGCCGCGTGGGCCGACGCCTGCCACCGCGCGGTCGCCAAGCCCCCGGTGCTGGTGCACGGCGCGCAGACCGCCCGCGCCCTCGACCTCGCGCTCACCGCGGGCCTCGCCGGGGTCGAGTCCTTCGCGGCGCTGGTCGACGCGCAGTCCCCCGCGGCGCCCCCGCGACGCGCCGTCGACGTCGACCTCGCGGCGATCATCTACACCAGCGGGAGCACCGGCGAGCCCAAGGGCGCGATGCTCACCCACCGCAACGTCGCCTTCGCCTCGTGGAGCGTCACCACGCTGCTCGAGAACACCGCCGACGACGTGCTCCTCGGCGTGGTGCCGCTGGCCTTCAACTACGGGCTCTACCAGTGGCTCATGGCCGTGCGCCTCGGCGCCACGCTGGTGCTCGAGCGGTCCTTCGCGTTCCCGCTGGCGATCCTCCAGCGCGCGACCGCGACGGGCGTCACGGGCTTCGCGGGCGTGCCGACGATGTTCGCCCTGCTCGGCGAGCTCAAGGACGTCCCCGTCGCCCCGCTCGCGCACGTGCGCTACGTGTCGAGCACCGCGGCGGCCCTGCTCCCGAAGCACCTCGACGCCATCGCGCGGTGGTTCCCCAACGCGAAGGTGTACTCGATGTACGGGCTCACCGAGTGCAAGCGCGTCTCGTGGCTGCCGCCCGCCGACCTCGCGCGCAAGCCCGGCAGCGTCGGGCTGCCCATCCCCGGCACGGAGTTCTGGGTCATCGACGCCGAGGGCCGCCGCCACGACCGCGCGGCCGAGGGCGAGCTGGTCGTGCGCGGCTCGCACATCATGGCCGGCTACTGGCGCAAGCCCGAGGTGACCGCGCGCTACCTGCGCCCCGGGGCGCTGCCGCGCGACGTGCACTTCCACACCGGCGACTTCGCGCGCCTCGACGACGACGGGTACCTCTATTTCATCGCGCGGCTGGACGAGGTCATCAAGACCCGCGGCGAGAAGGTGGCCCCGCGGGAGGTCGAGGCCGCGCTCGAGCGCATCGAGGGGGTGCGCGAGTGCGCCGTCATCGGGGTGCCCGACGAGGTGCTCGGCGCGGCGGTGAAGGCCTTCGTGGTGCTCTCCGACGAATACCGGGGGAGGTATTCGGAGAAGGACGTGGCGCTGCGCCTGGGCCAGGTGCTCGAGGCGTACATGGTGCCGAAGCACGTCGAGTTCCGCGACGCTCTGCCCAAGACCGCGATGGGCAAGATCGTGAAGAAGGGTTTGTCTTGAATGCTTCGTGACCGGCGGGCGCGGGTTCTGATATCAGAGCCGCGGCACCGTAGAGAGGGAAGAGGGCTTCTGATGTCGACGCGGGGAGAGCTGGTCGAGAAGGTTCGGGCGTACGTGTTGTCGAACTTCCCCGTGGCCGACCCCGGGGCGGTGACCGACGCCGCGTCGCTGATGGAGCTCGGCGTCGTGGACTCGACGGGCCTGCTCGAGGTCTTCGAGTGGCTGCGCGACGAGTTCGCCATCGAGGTGGCCGACGCCGACATGGTGCCCGACAACTTCGACTCGATCGCGAGCATCGCGGCGTACATCGGCCGGAAGCGGCCCGCGGGCTGAGCGGGGCGCGGCAGTGGGCGACCGCGGCGAGTTCTTCCCGTGCGGCTCGCGGCGCCTCTACGGCTTCCTGCACGAGCCCCGCGCCGCCGAGACCCCGCTCGCCATCGCGCCCGCGGTGGTGGTCTTCGTCCACCCCTTCATGGAAGAGCGCCAGGACGCGCACCCCTTCCTCCGCTCGCTCGCCACGCGGGTCTGCGCGCGCGGCCTCTGGGCGATGCGCTTCGACCTGCACGGCTGCGGCGACAGCGAGGGCGAGTGGGAAGAGGCCACGGTCGAGTCGTGGCTCGACGACATCGCGGCCGCCTGCGACTTCGCCCGGGCGCAGTCGGGCGTCGGGCGGGTGATCCTCTGCGGGCTGCGCTTCGGCGCCTCGCTCGCGGCGCTGGCCAGCACGCGGGGCGAGCCCGCGCCGCTCGCGCTCATCCAGCCCGTGGTGAAGGGCACCACCTACTCGATGGACGTGCTGCGCGCCTACCTCGCCGCGGAGATGGTGCTCACCCGCAAGGCCGGGGTGACCCGCGACGCGCTGGTCGAGCGGCTGCGCCTGGGCCAGAACGTGAACGTGTTCGGGTACCAGCTGACGGCGGCGCAGTTCGACGGCGTCCGCGCGGTCGACCTGACGCGCACGCTCGCCGACTACCCCGCGCGCGCGCTCGTCCTCGACGTCGTGAAGACGCCGACGGCCCGCGCCAGCAACGAGCTCGCGGCGCTCGCCGCGGCCATGGGCGCGGGCGCGACGCTCACCCGCGCGGTCGAGCCGCAGCCGCTCTACGTCGAGGGCAAGGTGCACCTCACGCGGGCCGAGCAGGTCGAGCTCGCGCTGCTCGGGTGGCTCGAGACCCTCGACCAGCCCTAGCGCACCCGCGCACCCGGCCCGCGCAGGTAATCGGATTCGTACATTGCGGGGCGGCCCCGATTGAGGGGACCATCGGGATCACCGATGGAAAAGGCCGTCCGCTTCACCAACGAGAAGGGCAACACGCTCCACGGCATCCTGCACCTGCCTGACGACCCGGCGACGACGCGCAGCGCCGGCCTCGTGTGGCTCTCCGCCGGGCAGAAGGTGCGGCAGGGCGCGTGGCGCATGAACGTCGCGGTCGCGCGACGGCTCGCCGCGGCGGGCATCCCGACGCTGCGCTTCGACTACCGCGGCATCGGCGACTCCGAGGGCGAGGGCCGCCACGGCGAGATGGTCATGGACCTCTACGGGTTCATCCAGAGCGGCGGCTTCCGCGGCGACGCGGTGGCGGCGGGGCAGTTCCTGACGGCGGAGACGGGGGTGAAGTCGCTGGTGCTCGGCGGCCTCTGCGGCGGCGCGATCACCGGGCTCTTCGCCGCGACGGCGCTGCCCAACGTCTTCGGCCACGTGGTCGTCGACCTGCCCGTCACCATCTCGTCGTCGTCGCGCCAGCGCTACCTCGAGGAGAACGCCGCGGAGCTCCTCCGCTCGCGCCCCGGCGAGACCGACACCGTCATCGCGCTCTACCTGAAGAAGCTCACCGACGCGGGCGCGTGGCGCCGGCTGCTGTCGGGCGAGAGCGACTACTCGCTGCTGCTCGAGGCCGCGCGCATCAAGTCGCGCGCGCAGCTCGACCGCGTGCTGCCGCACCTCCCCGCGCCGCTGCGCGCGCTGGTCGAGCGCCTGCTGCTGAGCGTGCTGCCGCCGGTCGAGCCCGAGGCGCCGCCCGCCCAGGTCGACCCCTCGCTCGCCGCGCAGATGCAGGTCGCCGGCGAGGTGAAGAACGACCTCGTCGAGGAGGTCTTCCAGCAGGTGATCGCCCGCGGCCAGAGGGTGCGCTTCGTCAACAGCTCGTCGTACCACCCGACCTTCATGGGCTACTTCGGCAACACCGCCCTGCGCGGCGACCCCGCCCGCCTGAGGTCCCGCGGGGTGGAGCTCTCCGTGGTGCCCGAGACCAACCACATCTTCTCGCTCGAGCACTCGCAGCGCGCCCTCTTCGAGGCCGTCGAGGCCATGGTCGCGCAGGCCCCGTAGGCCGGTCAGAGCGCGAGCGCGCCGCCGTCGTTGCCGCAGCGCACCGCGCGGAAGCCCAGCGCGCGCAGGCCCGCGGCGCCCGCGGGCGACACCACCGCCTCGAGCAGCGACCGGTCG
>JAQBQI010000223.1 GCA_028287085.1 Myxococcaceae bacterium | reverse complement strand
CGCCCGCGCCCACGGCGCCGCCGCCCGTGATGGTCGCCGACGAGCAGTCCAACGACCTGCCCGGCGACACCGTCGCCAACGGCACCAACGCCAACTTCCGCGGCGGCGACGTCGCCAACAACGGCGTGGCCAACCAGGGGCCCGTGCGCCACGCCGACCCCAACGGCACCCCCGGCGGAACCGGCACCCGGCCCGCGCTCCCGACGACCGTGGCCGACGTCGACCTCAGCGAGCGGCCGCACATCGACTGCGACGAAGACTCGCTGCGCAACTTCTTCCCCGAGGAGGCCCAGGAGCGCGGCCTCACCGGCATGCGCGTGCAGGTGCGCGTGAGCGTCGACGCGGGCGGCGCCATCACCCGCGCCCAGGCCATGAGCGACCCCGGCTTCGGGCTCGGCCGCGCCGCCGAGCGCGCCGTCATGAACGGCTGCCACGCCACCACGCCCCGCGCCCGCGACGGCCGCGCCGTCGCCACGATCACGACCTTTCGCCTCAATTTCGAGCTCGAATAGCCCCGAGCTCCGTCGAGCGCGATTGACCTCGGCCGCTGAGCGGTGATTCACTGCCTGAGCCCGGATTCACGCGGATGGTCGCGACCAGGGTTGCGGGCCCCCACGCCGAGGTCCTACATGGCCGCGTGCAGAGCAACGGGTACGGAGCATGAAGATCCTGCGCTACCGGGCTGATCGAAGGACCCTCGGCCTCGTCGGCGGGTGGTACGCGCTGCTGGCCTTCGCGTGGGTGGCGTCGCCGTCGGGCTGGGTGAACGTGCCGCTGGTCGCGGCGCTCTGCGCCGGCGGCTTCATGGGCGCGGTGGCGACGCACAACGCCGTGCACTCGCCCGTGTTCACCGCGCGGTGGATGAACAACCTCTGGCAGGTGGTGCTCACGCTCACCTACGGGCACCCGGTGAGCTCGTACGTGCCGGGCCACAACCTCAGCCACCACCGGCACACCGAGACGCCCCGCGACGTCATGCGCACCGACAAGGCGCGCTTCCGCTGGAACCTCCTCAACCTCCTCTTCTTCACGGCGTCGATCGGCCCGTCCATCCTCGGCGCCGAGGGGCAGTACGCCCGCTACGCCCTCGGGCGGCACCCGCGCTGGGCGCGCCAGCTCGCGCTCGAGACCGTCGTGATGGTCGCCGCGCTCGTCGCCCTCTTCGCGATCGACTGGCGGCGCACGCTGCTCTACGTGGTGATCCCCTGGCAGTACGCGGCGTGGGGCATCGTCACGATGAACCTCCTCCAGCACGACGGCTGCGACCCCGCGAGCCCGTGGAACCACTCGCGCAACTTCGTCAGCCCGGTGCTCAACTGGTTCGTCTTCAACAACGGCTTCCACGGCATCCACCACCTGCGGCCGACCCTGCACTGGAGCCTCGCCCCGGAGTCGCACCGCAAGACCCTCGCGCCCCATCAAGACCCCCGCCTCGACGAGCCCTCGATGCTCGCCTACGTGTTCCGCACCTTCGTGCTCCCCGGCGGGCGGCGAAACTTCGACGGCACCGCGCGGCCCGTCCGCGACCCCGGCCTCGACGAGGCGTGGATCACCCCCGACGGCCCGATCGCCGCGACCGCCGTGACCTCCGTGCGCGGCGCCCACGACCGCGCGCTGCAAGCGGCCTGATTCACGCGGCCGTTGCTGTCGTCCGCTCGCTGCGCCCCTGCGGTTCATTCTCCCCCGCCGCGCGCGGGGCGCAGCGAGCAGAAGGCCACACGAGCGGCCCGAGCGAGGGGCGCTCAGCCCGCGGCGGGACGGGGGCGCGCGCCGTCGAGGAAGAGCCGCACCAGCGCCGCGGCCTGCTCGGCGGCGGGCGTGGTCGCCTCGTTGAAGTGCGCGTGCATCATGGCGCTCTGGAGCAGCGCGAAGAGGGCCGACGGGAAGATGGCGGCGTCGTCGGCGCGCATGGCCCCCTCGGCCACCCCGCGGGCGACGACGCGCTCGAAGCACCCGCGCAGCTCGAGGATCGCCTGGCGCCGCGCGCACATGGCCTCGCGCCGGCCGAGCTCGGCCTCGCTCTGCATGAGCACCACGAAGAAGGCGCGGTGCCGGTCGAAGTGCCCGAGCAGGATGCGCACGACCTCCAGGAGCAGGGCGTCGAAGGGCCGGTCGGCGCCCGCCGCGAGGCACTGCTCGAAGAGCTCGATGACCTCCTGGTGCCGGTAGGCGTGTAGCGAGGTGACGAGGGTCTGGCGGTCCTTGAAGTAGTTGTAGAGCGTGCCGACGGCGACGCCGGCGCGGGCGGCGACGTCCTCCATGCGGGCGGCCTGCAGCCCCTGCGTGGCGAAGACCACCTCCGCGGCGTCGAGGATCGCCCGGCTCGTCAACACCCGCAGGCGCTCGCGCAGGCTGGGATTCGCGGCAGCGCTCGCAGGGGTCTTCATCCGACGGGCCCGGGTTCTACACGAGGCGCGCCATCGCGTCGCGCGCCTGCGGTGAGGCTTGACAGCGGTCGACCCGCCGCGCTGTAACGTCGCGCAACGATGTACCTCGGTCGCGTGGTCGGTACCTGCCTCGCCAGCCATCGGTCGCCCGGCCTCGACGGCGTGCGGCTGCTCATCGTCGAGCCCGTCGACGGCAGCGGGCAGGTGACGGGCGCGCCCTTCGTCGCCGCCGACACCGTGAGCGCGGGGCCGGGCGAGCTGGTCTTCCTGGTGGGCGCGCGCGAGGCCTCGCTGGCCCTCGAGACGCCCTTCGTCCCGGTCGACGCGGCCATCGTCGGCCTCGTCGACGAGGTGCACCTCGCCGAAGGCGGCGCCGGCTTCCTGCGCGGGCGCGACGACCTCCGGGGGCGCGCGTGAAGGTCGCCCGGGTCGTCGGCACCGTCACCGCCACGGTGCACCAGGCCTCGTATGACGGCCAGACGCTGCTGCTCTGCGCGCCCGTCGACGCGCGCGGCGCCGTCGTGGGCGACGCCTTCGTGGCCGTCGACCGCGCGCAGGCCGGCGTCGGCGACACCGTGCTCGTCAACGCCGAGGGCGGCGGCGCGCGCCTGGTCTTCGGCCGCAAGCTCACCGACGCGCTCGCGATCCAGGACGTGATCGTGGGCGTCGTCGACGCCTTCCACGAGGAGTGACGGGGATGGAGACGCGCACGCGCGAGGAGATCGTCCGGGCGTGCGCCGCGCTCGCGGCCCGCGGCTGGGTCGCCAACCACGACGGCAACGTGTCGGCGAAGGCCGCGCCGCAGCGCTTCCTCTGCACGCCGGGCGCGACGCACAAGGGCGTCATCCGCCCGCAAGACCTGCTGGTCACCGACGCCGCCGGCAAGCAGCTCTCGGGGCGCGGCAAGACCTTCTCGGAGTACGCGCTGCACCTCGCCGTGTACAAGCTCCGCAAGGGCGTCGGGGCGGTGGTGCACGCGCACCCGCCCTTCGCGACGGCCCTCGGGGCGAGCGGGCGCGAGCTGGTCACCTTCCTCCCCGAGGCGGTGGTGTCGCTCGGGGCGAAGGTTCCGCTGGTGCCGCTGGCGGCGCCGGGGGCCGCGGCCACGAAGGCCCTCGAGGGCTTCGTCGCCGGCTACGACGCCGTGCTCGTCGCGGGCAACGGGGTCTTCGCCTGGGGCGACGACGTCGAGCAGGCCCTGCTGCGGCTCGAGCTGGTCGAGCACCTCGCCGCCATCGCCACGCACGCGCAGGTGTGGGGCGGCCCGCAGCCGCTGCCGCAAGAGATGATCGCCGCCCTGCTCGAAGCCCGCCAGAAGGCCTTCCCCCCGAAGGGCTGAACCGCCGCGGTCGTGGTGTTGCCTCCGCGGGGCGATCTCGGGCACAAGAGAGTGGAGCGTCGGTCCGGCCCTTCGGACGGCGCGTGGCCTCGTGCGCGTCGGGCGGCCGAACAGGGAGCGATCGATGAAAAGACTTGGACTGGCGTCGGTGGTCGGTTGGCTCGCGGTGGCCGGGTGCAGCCCGGCG
>JAQBQI010000218.1 GCA_028287085.1 Myxococcaceae bacterium | reverse complement strand
GGGCAAGGTCTCGCGCACGCGGCAGCGCACGGTGCGCGCGGCGGGGTCGGAGCACGCCCGGCCGGTCGAGCAGCCGAGCGCGCCGCCGGTCGGGCCGCAGCAGGTCGGGCCCGTGGTGGCGAGCGCGCGCGGCAGGCAGGCGTCGCCCAGCCGGCGCTGGATGCGCTGCGCGATCGCGGCGAGCGCCGCGGTGTAGTCGGTGCGGCAGATCGAGCTGACGTAGCCGTTGCCGTAGGTGAGCTCGAAGCGCCGCGCGACCTCGACGATGCGCCGCGACGGCAGCGCGAAGTACTGGAACTGGGAGTCGCAGGCGGGCATCGCGGGGTTGTACGTGGTGCCCTCGCGGCGGCAGGCGGGCACGACGCGGGTCGAGCACGACGGGTCCATGTTGCGCTGGCGCATGGAGACGGGGCCCTCGGCCGACATGCTGCTGTAGCCATCGGAGCCGTCGGCCATGGTGCCGAGCAGCGCGGCGTAGTCGGTCTGCCCCGACGGGGTCTGCGGGGCGTTGATGGGCATGCCCGTAATGGCCGCGAAGACCACGTTTTCGGGGCGATTGGGCTTGAGCGAGGTGAAGCCGCGGTTGGGGGCGCGCGGGTTCAGGTAGCGGTCGAGGTCCCAGGTCGGGTCCTGCGGCGAGCCCGGGCGGTACATGTAGAAGCGGAGGTTGAGGTCGGTGCTGGCCCAGGCGGCGCTCGTGCTGTCGAAGACGCCGATGCCGTCGGTGCAGGCGACGCCCGACTCGGCGTAGCGGCAGTCGCGCACCGAGCCGTCCTCCTCGTCCGACACGATCACGATGGCGAGCACGGCGTCGGGGCGCACGAAGCCCGCGTTCGGGTCCATGTTGCCGGCCTGCTCGCGCGGGTTGTGGACGACGAGCGCGCGGTAGGCCGACTCGAGCTGCTGCTCGAGGCCGCAGCCGCCGGTCGTGAGGTACGCGTTGCAGACGAAGTCGTCGCGAAACGCCGCCGGGTCGGTGCTCGCCGCCTCGAAGGTGAGGAAGCTCGGGTACTGGTTGGGGTCGTTCGTGGCGCAGCGCGCCGGGCGCACGCGGTCGCGGTCGGTGGTCCAGGGCTGGTGCGAGCGCATCGCCTGCCCGTTGCGGATCGGGTTGAGCAGGCCGTCGTCGCCGATGTCGCGGTTGGCGCACGAGGGCACGGTGCTGCCCGGCGTGCCGAGGTCGGACGTAATGACGCCGACGTGGAGGCTCCGCACCGGGGGGAAGTCCGGCACCATGTCCATGTTGGCGTCGGGGGGCGACACCAGCCGATCGACGAGCGTGCGGAAGCTGCGCGCGAGGTTGGCCTGGTTGGCCGCCATCGAGCCCGAGTCGTCGACCTCGAAGAGGATGTCGACCGAGTCGACCGCGCGGGTCTCCAGCGGGAGGGTGAAGGGCATCCCCGCGTCTGGCCGCGGGGTGACCGAAGCTCCGTCCGCCGCTACGCCGCCGCCGTCCGGGGCGCCGCCCCCGACCACGATCGCCGAGCAGCCCGTCCCCACCGCGGCGACCAGCGCCCAGACCCCGACCCGCTTGTTCGCCATGCGCCCCGTCCCTCCTCCAAAGCCCTCCCGACTATCACTTATACCTGGCGACTCCAATCCCCTTCATGCGTCGATTCCCTGACGGTCGACCGACACATTCCTGACAGCGGAGCGCGGGCCGCGGGCGCGCCTCCCGATGGCGTCGGAAGGCCTATTCCGCGGGGCGTTTCTGGAACATGCTGGGCACTCGACGTTCGGGGATGGAGGAGTGTCGCGATGCAGACGGAGGGGGCGCTCGAAGCGCAGTACGAGCTCATGGTGTGGGAGGCGCGCTCGCCCGCGCCGCACTCGGCGACGACGATCGACGAGTGGGTGCTGCGCGAGCTGGCGCGCGACCTCGACGACCAGATCGAGGCGCTGGTGAGCACGGCCGCCGACGTGCCGGGGGACTTCCGGGTGGTGCTGCGCGCCGACGGGGGCCTGTGGCTCACGACGGGCCACCGCGCGCTGTGCACGATCTTCGACGTGCCCGCCGACGCGTGGATGCCGGCGCGCTGAGCGGCGTCGTCGGCGGGGGGCCCCTTGCCGTTCGCGGCCCCGCGTCCAATCAGGGACGGGCGCCCGCCACCACGACGGCGCGCGCACTGCGAGGCCGCCCATGGAAACCACCGATCACTCCAGCAACGGACCCGACGCGTCCGACGCGCTCCACCACCCCCTCGACGCGCTCAAGTCGCTCGTTCCGGCCGACGCCCTCCAGGTCGTCACCGACCTGCCCGAGCGGCTGCGCACCGAGCTGCGCGAACGGCCCTACCGCACCCTCGCCATCGCGATGGGCGTCGGGGTCGGCGTCGGGGCGATGGCCAGCTCGCGCGTGGTGCGCTTCCTGGTCATGAACCTCGGCGGCTTCGCCCTCACCGAGATCGCCCGCCGCGGGGCGAAGCAGTACCTCGAACGCATGATCAGCGCGCACTGACCGACGTTCGGGCTCCCCCGTGGCGAAGGCTTCGGTAGAGTGCTCCGGTGCCCCACGTCGTCTTCATCGCGCCCCGCTTCCTCGAGAACACCAACCGCTACCTCCGGGCCTTCGCCGCGCTCGACGGGGTGACCCTCTCGGTCATCAGCGCCGACCCCGAGTCGGCGATCCCCGCCGAGCTGCGGCCGCGCGTCGCGGCCCACTACGCCGTCGCCGACGCGCTCGACGGCGCGCAGATCACGACCGCGGCCCGCGCCATCGCCCAGCACGTCGGGCGCATCGACCGGCTCACGGGCGCGCTCGAGCAGCTCCAGACGCCGATGGCCCAGTGCCGCGACGCGCTCGGCATCGAGGGCATCAGCTCCGCCGTCGCCCGCAACTTCCGCGACAAGGACCGCATGAAGGACGTGCTCCGCGCGCACGGCGTCCCGGTCGCGCGGAGCGCGTTGGTGCGCTCGGTGCGCGAGCTCGCGCTCTTCGTGGGGCACGTCGGCTACCCCGTGATCGTGAAGCCCCAGGCGGGCCTCGGGTCGCGCGCCACCTTCCGCGTCGAGTCGGCCGCCGACATGGCGGCGCTGTCGTCGAAGGGCGCGAAGCCCACCGCCGCGCAGCCGCTACAGGTGGAGGAGTTCGTGCGCGCCCGCGAGCACACCTGCGAGACGGTGACGGTGCGCGGCGTGCCCGTGTGGCGCTCGGGCACGCGCTACTACCCGACGCCGCTGGAGGTGCTCGAGACGCCGTGGGTGCAGTACTGCGTGCTGCTGCCGCGCGACGCCGACGACGAGCCCTGGGCGAGCTTCGCGCCCATCAACGCGGCGGCCCTCGCGGCCCTCTTCGGCAAGGACGCGAACACCGCCGCGGGGACGGCGCTCACGCACATGGAGTGGTTCCTGCGGGAGGACGGCACGGCGCTGGTGAACGAGGTGGGGGCGCGCCCGCCGGGGGTGCAGATCATGCCGCTGATGAGCCTCGCGCACGAGACCGACCTGGTGGCCGACTGGGCGGAGCTCATCGCCTTCGACCGCTTCGCGCCGAAGCCCCGCCGGTGGGCCGCGGGGGCGGCCTTCTTCCGCGGCCACGGCCGCGGCGCGCGGGTGGTCTCGGTGTCGGGCGTCGACGACGCGGTCGCCGCCGCGGGCGACGCGCTGGTCGAGATGCGCACGCCGAAGGTGGGCCAGGAACGCAACGAGGGCTACGAGGGCGAAGGGTGGGCGACCGTGAAGCACGCGACCACCGAGGGGGCGAAGCGCGCGCTCAAGGCCCTCATCGAGCACGTGCAGGTGCGCTACGGCTGAGGGCGCCGTGCCGTCGGGCTGAAGCCCGCGGCAACGTTGGGATCGATGCGGATCCCCGTGAAGTCCGCAGGCGGACTCCCGGTGTGCTCGCGCCCTCGCCCCCACTCCGACGAGGGACAGTCCGCTGCGGACTTCACGGGGATCCGCATCGATCCCAACGTTGCCGCGGGCTTCAGCCCGACGGCACAGCGTCCCCACGCAACCGCCCCCGGCGTGTAGCCTCGCGGTGATGATCCAGATGAAGCGTTGGGTGCGCGGCTCTCTGTCACTGGTGACCCTGCTCGCGGCGGGCTGTAGCGACGACCCGGCGACCCCCGCCGACGCCGCGACCACCGCCGACGCCGTCGCCACCGACCTCGGCGTCGCCACCGACACGCCCGTCGCCGCCGTCGACACCGGCGCCACCGACGCGCCCGTCGCCGTCGACGCCCCCGCG
>JAQBQI010000209.1 GCA_028287085.1 Myxococcaceae bacterium | reverse complement strand
CGCGGCCGCGTGGTCGCCCGCGCGCAGCGAGGTGCGGGCCATGCCGACGTGGTCGTCGGGCTCGAAGCGGCCCTCCGAGGGGGCGCGCGCCACGCGGGCCGCGAGCTCGCCGGTGAGGGCGGCGAGGGCCACGAGGTCCCAGAGGTTGTGGCGCACCACGGGGACGACGCCCGCGCGGTCGCCCTCGCGCAGGTAGCGCCGGTAGCGCTCGGGGATGTCCTCCCCCGCGACGTCGTCGAGGCGCTCGAAGCGCAGCACGTCGCGCTCGAGGCCGGCGAGCGAGCAGCGCTCGACGCGGGCGCCGTAGATGCGCCGCGCGACGTGCAGCAGGTCGAGGTGCGGCGGCGGCGCCGGGAGCGCGACGCGCGCGAGCACGAAGCGCGACCGCAGCAGCGGGAGGTCGAAGCTCTTGCCGTTGAAGGTGATGAGCGCCGACGAGCGCGCGATGAGCGCGGCGACGCGGCCGAGCAGGGCGGCCTCGGCGTCGGGGTCGTGCACGAAGAGCTGCTCGACGACGAGCTCGTCGTCCTCGAAGTACGCGACGCCGACGAGGAAGGCGAGGGTGCCGGTTCCGCCCGAGAGGCCGGTGGTCTCGGTGTCGAGGAAGAGCGCGCGGCCGACGTCGACGCCGGCGAGGGTCGGGTCGAGGGCGAGGGTCGCGAGGGCGGCGCCGCGGGCCGCGAGGGCGCGCTGCACCGGGACGGCGCCGTGCTTCGCCGCGGCGTCGAGGCGGGCGAGCGAGCGGTGCAGGGTGCCGTGCTCGGAGTCGACCGCGGCGAAGGGCCACGGGGCGTCCTCGCGGAAGAGCGCGACGTCGGCCCCGACGGAGGCCCGCGCGAGGCGCCCGCGGCGGCGCTGGAGCTGCGCGCGCAGGGCCTCGAAGACCGAGGCCTCGGGGGCTTCGGGCGCGGGGGAGACGGGCTCGGGTGCGGGGGGTGGTGCCGCCGGGGCGGCGCGCGGACGGAGGCGGGCGAGCTTGCGTTGGAGGTCCATCGGCGCGGGGGAGGGGTATACCCCCGCGCCGACGGGGGGCGCTACCGCCGGGGCGCGGGCGGCGCGGGCGGCGCGGGGTCGGTGATGTGAAACTCCACGCGGCGGTTCATCGCCCGGTTGGCCAGGGTGATGTTGGGCCGCAGGGGGCGGGCCGGACCGAAGCCCTGCGCCTCGAGGCGACCGGCCTCGACGCCGTGGGAGGTCAGCCAGGTGAGCACGCTCTGCGCGCGGCGCTGCGAGAGGTCGACGTTGTGGGCGGCCGCGCCGGTGTTGTCGGTGTGGCCCTCGACGCGCACGCGGCGGATCTGCGGCGCGAGGCGCAGCGTGTCGGCCACGGCCTGGAGGACGGCGCCGCTCTGCGGGAGGATGCGGTCGCTGTTGTTCGCGAAGAACACGGGGCGGTTGATGCGGATCACGCCGCCCGTGACGAGCACGAGGCCGGGGCAGCCGTTGAGCCGGGGGTTGGGGCTGGGCGCGCCGGGGCGGTCGGGGCACGCGTCGGTGGAGTCGGGCACCGCGTCGTTGTCGCGGTCCGAGGCGGGGCAGCCCGCGCGGGTCGGGTCGGGCATGGGGCCCTGCGGCTCCTGCGGGCACTGGTCGCCGTGGTCGCGCACCGTGTCGTTGTCGGCGTCGCCGTCGGGGCAGCCGCGGCGGTCGGGGTCGGGCGTCGCGCCGGCCGCGACGGTGGCGCAGGCGTCCTCGTGGTCGAAGACGCCGTCGCCGTCGCCGTCGGCCGCGGGGCAGCCCGCGCGCCGCGGGTCGGGGTGCTCGCCGGGAACCTCCGTCGGGCACGCGTCGTCGCCGTCGAGGATGCCGTCGCCGTCGCGGTCGGGCGGCGGCGGGGGCGGCGGGGGCGGCGGGGGCGGCGGCGGCACGACCACCACCTCCTCGGGCGGAACCCGCAGCGCGAGCGAGACCCCCACCGAGAGGTACTGCGCGTCGGTGGGGTCGTCGTTGGTGCTGTCGGCGACGATGTGCCCGTAGCGGATCATCGGGCCGAGCCCGACCGACCGCGAGACGGCGAACTCGAAGCCCGCGCCCACGTCGAAGCCGAAGCGCGACTTGTCGCCGGTCAGCACGAGGCCCGCGTTGGCGTCGACGAAGAGGCGACCCGCGCGGCCGATCGTCGGCTCGACGCGCAGGCCCGCCGTGACCGGGGCGCCGTAGCCGTAGCCCTGGTCCGAGGGGAAGAGCCAGTAGCCCGCGGAGACCTGCAGCGCGAGGGGGCCGGCGAGGGTGAAGCCCAGGCGCAGCGTGCCCTGCGCGCCGAAGCCGTAGCCCAGCACGTCGCGCTGCACGTCGGTGAGCATCGCGGTCGCGCCGAGCTCTCCGCGCAGGGTGAAGCGCTGCAGCACCTGCGCCTCCGCGCGCCGCGGCGCGAGGACGCCGAGGCCCGCCAGGGCGAGCGCCGCGAGCGGCAGAACGATTCGTCGTCGGGTCTTCATCGGCAGGCTCCTCCGCGGCAGATCTGGCCCATCGGGCAGCGGGTACCGCAGGCCCCGCAGTTGGCGGCGTCGACCTGCGTGTTGACGCACATCGAGCTGCAGATCGTCTGGCCCGGCAGGCACCGCGCCGTGCAGAACCCGAGCGCGCAGGCCTGCGTGCTGGGGCACACGTTGCCGCAGCGGCCGCAGTTCGACGGGTCATCGATGACCCCCACGCAGCGCCCGCCGCAGAGCGCCTCGCCCAGCGGGCAGGTGCAGCGCCCGCCGTTGCAGGTTCCCCCGCAGGTCGCCCCGCACGCGCCGCAGTTGGCCTCGTCGTTGGCGGTGTTCACGCAGGTCGCGCCGCAGCGGGTCTGGCCCGCCGGGCACGCGGCCACGCACGCCCCGGCCGTGCACGCCTGGCCCGCGGCGCAGGCGCGCCCGCAGGCCCCGCAGTTGGCCGCGTCG
>JAQBQI010000205.1 GCA_028287085.1 Myxococcaceae bacterium | reverse complement strand
GCTCTTCCGATCTACGGTGGAGTTCTCCGGCGCGACGGCCGACGGCGCCGTGGTCGAGTTCTGCCGCGAGCGGGCGTGCGCCACGGTGGAGCAGTCGGTCGGGGTCGCCGCCGGCGGACTCGCGCGCCCCGCCACCGCGCTCACGCCGGGCGTCCATTGGTGGCGCGTGCGGGGGCGCGTCGGGGCGCGGCCGGGTGTCCGGGCGTCGGCCGTGTGGCAGTTCACCGTCCCGCGGCGCGACGCGGCGGGGGCCGACACCGCCGGCGGGGCGATCCCCGATTTCAACGGCGACGGGCGGCCCGACCTCGCGGTGGGCGAGCCCCAGGGCGCGCACCCCGACCGCGCGGCCGACGGCTTCGTGCACGTCTTCGTCAACGCCGGCGACGGGCGCGGGACGCTGGCCGTCGGCCCCGTCCTCAACCGACCGCGGGTGGTGACCGGCGGCTTCGGCGCGTCGGTCGCGGCCTGCGACCTCGACCGCGACGGCTTCGTCGACCTCGCGGTCGGCAGCCGCGCCGCGGTGACCCTCTTCCGCGGCGGCCCGGCGGGCGTCGGGGCGACGCCGTGGCGCACGCTCGCCGCGTACAGCGGGGCCCTCTGCGCCGGCGACGCGCTCGTCGCCTGGAACACCTCCGGCGCCGCGCGCGTGCGCGGGCCGTCCTTCGACGCGGGCTCGACGACGGCGCTCGGCGCGGGCGTGGGCGTCTCCGTCGGCGACGTCGACGGCGACCGCACCGTCGACGTCGGCGTGCTCCGCGGCGGGACCGTGGTCGTCACGCTGCTGCCGCGCTCCCGCCCCGCGCGCACCGTGACGCTGCGGGCCCCGGCGGGCGCGGTGCTGCTCGGCGCCGCCACGGTCGGCGACTTCAACGGCGACGGCTACGCCGACCTCGCCGCGAGCGGCCGGCTCACCGCGGGCTCGACGCTGCCCGACCGGGTCTACCTCTACGCGGGCGGCGCCGCGGGCCCTTCCGCCGCGCCGACGCGCACCTTCACCGGACCGATGGCGCGCGAGCTGGGCTTCGGCACGGGCCTCGGCGGCGCCGGCGACGTGAACGGCGACGGCTTCGACGACCTCGTCGTCGGCACCGGCCAGAACAGCAACAGCGCCACCAACTACGTCCACGTGGTGCTCGGCCTCGCCGGCGCCGACGGCACCGCGCGCGTCGTGACCCGCACCTTCGGCGGGCTCGGGCGCTACGGGTCGACGGTGGGGCGCGCGGGCGACCTCGACGGCGACGGCTACGGCGACGTGCTCGTCGGCAACCGCGGCAACTCCGACTCGATCGCGGGCGCCGTCCGGATCTTCCCCGGCGCCGGCGCCGCGGTCCTCGCGGACGGGCCCTCGGCGACGCTGCGCGGCGCGTCCACCAACGGCGGCTTCTCGACGGCCCTGGCGGGCTGGCAGTAGACGGCAGCGCCCCGGCCCGCCCGACGGCCGCGCGGCGAGGCCCCGTCCGCCGTTGAAGGCCCATGCCGCTCCGTAGCATCGGAGCGCGTGGGCCTTCAGATCGCCCTTCTCCCGTCGCAGCTCCGAGAGTCTCCGCGCCCGACGAGCCCGACGGTCGAAGCGCGCGACCGCCCCCGCGAGTGCGACCTCGTGCGCGAGGCCCGAAAGCGTCCGCGTGGACGCTCCCGTGCGGCCGTGCCTAGGATCCGCCGCTCGGGAGCTGTCAGCGGGAAGGCCCCGCCGAGGCTTGGCCGCACGGAGGGAAGCGGGATGACGACGAAGCGACGCGTGGTGGTGGGATCGCTGGTTGGGGCCGCGGCGATACACGTGGTGATGCTGGCGTGCTCGGCCACGGACACGACGGCGCTGAACCGCCGCGACGGCGGCGGAAGCGACGGTGGGGGCAGCGACGGCGCGGCGGACGTGGCCTCGGTCGACGCGCCCCGCGGCGACGACGCGCATTCCGTCACCGACGCGGGGGGCTTCCTCGATGCCTTCCTCGACGCCGTGCGCGACGTGGTCGGCGCGGAGACGAGGGACGCCCACGCGCAGGACGCGACGACGCGCACCTGCGATTGCCCGACGCCGGTCCCGCCGCCCGTCCCGATCTACCGCGAGCAGAGCGACGGCGTGACGACCTCGGGCGACCGCAACTGGCTCACGGTCCCCAACACCTCCGTCTCGGTCACCGTCGGGGAGGGCGGGACGATCGACCTCCAGGCGTCCGGGGGCGTCCGCATCGACACCGGGAACAGCGCCGTCTGCGGGCTGCGCTTCGTGGTCGACGGCGAGGCGCCGGGCGTCGAGGGCGACGCCCACGTCTACCTCGGCGCCGGCGTGTCCTTCCTGACGACGTGGAGCGCCCTGCGACGCGTCTCCGGGCTCGCCGCAGGGCCGCACACGGTGTCCCTCCAGATCGCCAGGGTCCCGGGGTTCGGCACCGCCAACTGCATGATGGAGGGGGCCGGCTTTACGTTCCGCAAGGCGCGGATGCTGGTCACCGCGCGCTAGCGCGCCGTCGCGAGCAGCGGGTCGCGGGAGAGCACGGCGGCGACGAGGCCGTCGACGATCTCGACCGGCACCGCCACCGCCCGCTCGCGGCCGCCATGCGCCGCGCGCGGGCGGTGCTTCGGGTCACGAGCAGGTCACGATCGCCCGCAACCTCGGGCAGCTCCTGACGAGGCTTTGGGGGGAGTACTCCGCGGGTGGACGCCCCAGCGCGCTCTCTCTACACTGGCCGCATGAACCGCCTGGGTCGCGTCGCCCCGCTCCTGCTCGCGACGGTCGTCGGGTGCGGCGCCAGGACGGGGCTGCGGACGCCCGACGTCGCGACCGACGCGCCGCCCGTCGACGCCCCGCGGCCGCGCCCGCCGGAGACGTGCATCGAGCTCGCCGAAGACGCCGGGGTCATCACGGTCAACCTCGAGACGCAGCCGCAGGTCTCGGTCGCCGACGTGTTCTTCCTCATCGACCGCACCGGCTCGATGGACGGCGAGATCGACAACATCAAGGCCAACCTCCAGCGCACCATCGTGCCCGCGATCGCGCGCGCCATCGACGACGTGCAGTTCGGCGTCGCGACCTACGCCGACTTCCCCCTGCGCGCGCCCAACACCGTCGACTACGGCGACCCGACCGACATCCCCTTCACCCTCGTGTCGCCCGTCGAGCGCGGCATCGCCAACGTGCAGGGCGCCGTCGACGGCATCGTCACGGGCGGCGGCGGCGACAACCCCGAGGCCATGGTCGAGGCCCTCTTCCAGGTCTCCACCGGCCTCGGCTACGCCCCGTGGATCACCCCGCGCGCCGCCTGCCCCGTCCCCGGCCGCCTCGGCTACGGGTGCCTGCGCCCCAACGCGCAGACCATCCTCATCCTCGTCGCCGACGCGCCCTCGCACAACGGCCCGCTCAACCTCAACGCCTACAACGCGACCTCGTTCACGACGCCGGTGACCTGCCCCCCGAGCCGCCCCGCCTGCGCCGCCGCGCGCCCGCCGCACACCTACGAGGAGGCCATCACCGGGCTGCGCGCGATCAACGCGCGGGTCATCGGCATCAGCTCGGGCGTGGCGCCCTTCTCGGGGCGCGACGACATGCGCCGCATCGCGGTCGACACGGGCTCGGTCACGGCCAGCGGCGCGCCCCTGATCTTCGACATCGGGTCGGACGGCCGCGACCTCGACACGCGCGTCGTCACGGCGGTCGAGACCTTCACCCAGGAGGTGCGCTTCAACGCCTCGGCGCGCCTCGTCGACCTCGACCCCGCGCGGCCCGCGTCGCAGTTCGTGCTCGCGGTGCGCCCCGCCACGGCGAGCCCGATGGCCAACGTCGAGCGCGTCGACGCGACGACCTTCTACGGGGTGGTGCCCGGCACGCGGCTCACCTTCGCGCTCGACCTGCAGAACCGGCTGCCCCGCATGGCGACCGCGCAGCGCTTCCCCGCGCGGGTGCAGTTCTTCGGCGACGGCCGGCCCAACCTCGGCTCGCAGGACGTGGTCATCGTGATCCCCGGCGAGGACAAGAGCGGCTGCAACTCGCCGGGCGTCGAGTTCAGCGACGCAGGCCTCACCGACTGAAGCAGTCCCTTTCCCCGGCGGGCCTTGGTTGGCTTCGGGAGCGTCGCGCGAAATAACCGCAAGGGCGCAAGGGTCGCAAGGAACGGAAGGAACAGAAGGGATGAGACGGGCGGTCATGGACTCGGATCCAGCACCTCCCCTCTCGTCCCTTCTGTTCCTTGCGACCCTTGCGCCCTTGCGGTCATTTCGCGCGGCGCTCCCGAAGCCATCGAAGTGCCCTGGCGAAAGGGAGTAGCGGACGACCGTCCGCGCGCGACCGCGGCGATGCTTTGGTAGGGTGCGCCGTGCACGAGCGGCTCGAAAACCTCACGCTGGTGCTCGCGATCGGCGCCGCGGTCGCGACCGGCGCGAAGCGCTACGGCGTGCCCTACAACGTCGCCCTCGTGGCGATCGGCCTGCTGCTGGTCTTCGCCGACGTGCTCCCGCACGCGCCGCTCAGCTCCGACCTCGTGCTGGTGGTCTTCCTCCCGCTGCTGGTCTTCGAGGGCGCCCTCTTCGCCGACGCCGACAGCCTCCGCGACGCGCGCCGGCCCATCCTCGCGCTCGCGCTGCCGGGCGTGGCCCTCTCGCTCGTCGCCACCGCCGCCGTCGCGACCTTCCTCCTCGGGCTGCCCTTCTCCCCGGCGCTGCTGCTCGGCGCGCTGCTCGCCATCACCGACACCGTCAGCGTGCTGCTCGCGTTTCGCAGCACCCGCGTGCCCCACCGCCTCGCCGCCGTGATGGAGGGCGAGAGCCTCTTCAACGACGGCACCGCGCTCGTGCTCGTCAGCATCACCGCCGCCGCGGTGGCCACCGGGCACTTCGGCGTCGCCGCGACGGCGCGCTCGCTGCTGCTCGCCATCGTCGGCGGCGTGTCGGTCGGGGCGGCCTTCGGCGTCGTCGGCGGCACCGTGCTGCGCCGCACCCCCGACCACCTCACCGGCGTGCTGGGCTCGGTGGTGCTGGTCTTCGCCACGTCGCTCACGGCCGAGCGGGTGCACGCCTCGCCCGTCATCGCGGTGGTGGTCGCGGGCCTCGCCCTCGGGCGCGCCGTGCGCCGCGGGCTCGACCCGTCGCGGGTGCTCGCCCTCCAGGGGTTCTGGGAGATCGCCGGCTTCGGCATCAACGTGCTGCTCTTCCTGCTCGTGGGCATGCAGATCGACGCGCGGATGCTGGTCTCCGAGGCGCGCTCGATCCTGCTGGCGGTGCTCGCGCTGCACGCCGGGCGCGCCATCGCGGTGTACGGGTGCTTCGCGCTGCTGCGCCTCGTCGACCGCAACGCCGTCCCGCTGCGGTGGCAGCACGCGATGGTGTTCGGCAACATCAAGGGCGCCCTCTCGATGGCCGCCGTGCTCGCGCTGCCGCCCGACCTGCCCTACCGCGCCCGCCTCGTCGCGATCGTCTTCGGCGTCACCTTCGTCACCCTGATGACCCAGGCGCTGCCCTTCCGCCGCGTGCTCGTCGCGCTCGGCCTCGCGGGCAACGGCACCGACCGCTTCGACGCCGCCCGCGCCCGGCTCATCGCCGCCCGCCGCGGCCAGGTCGAGGTCGACGCGCTGCTCGGCACGGGCCTGCTCTCGCGGCGCGACCACGCCGAGCGGCGCGCGGAGTTTCAGCGGGTGGTGATCGCCTCGGAGGCGGCGCTGCGCACCCCGGAGGCCGACGCCAGCGACGACGCGGTCATCGACGGCGCGCTGCTCTTCGCGCAGAAGGCCGCCCTCGACGACGCCGCGCGGCGCGGGCTCATCGCGGTCGAGACGGCCGAGCGCGAGATCGGCGCCATCGACCAGCGGCTCATCAAGATCGGCGCCCCCACCGCGGCGCCCACCAAGGAGGAATGACGTGCGCATCGTGATCGCCGGCGCGGGCCGCGGCGGGTTGAGCCTCGCGGTCTACCTCCAGGGCCGCGGGCACTCGGTGTCGATCCTGGAGCGCGACGCGGCCATCGCCCGGCGCGCGGTCGAGGAGCACGGCATCGTGGCCCTCGAGGGCGACGCCACCGACGCGGGGGTGCTGCGGCAGGCCGAGCCGCAGCGGGCCGACGTGATCCTGGCGATGCTGCACCGCGACGCCGACAACCTCGCGGTGGCCTCGCTCGCGCGGGCGCTCGGCGCGGGGCGCGTGATGGTGCGCATGCGCGACCCGGAATACCGGCCGGTGTATCTCGCCGCCGGGGTGCAGCAGATCCTGTCGGAGACCGAGGTGCTGGTGGGGGCGCTGGCGACGGCGATCGAGTTCGAGGCGGTGCGGCACTCGATGGTGCTGGGGCGGGGCGAGTCGATCGCGGTGGAGATCGTGGTGCCCGACGACGCCGTGGTGGTGGGCCGCACGGTGATGGAGGTGGCCAGCGACGGGGGCTTCCCGGCGTCGTGCGTGATCGCGGGCATGACCCTCGACGGGGCCGTGAAGGCGCCGCGAGGGGCCACGGTGATCGAGCGCGGCACCGAGCTGCTGGTGGTGTCGGCGCGGGCCGATCTGTCGAAGACGATCGGGTTCTTCCTCCGGGCGGCGCCGAAGGCGTAGGCGCGGCTTCGATCGCCGGGCGTGCGCGCGCGATTGACTACTTCGGTGCGCGGGCGAGAACGAAGTGTACTCGGGCCGACGAGCGGTGTTCGGGGTCGGCGAGTCCGCGCAGAAAGCGCGCGCGAAACGCGGCGTAGTCGTCCCCGCAGAGTCGCTCCAGGACCTTGAGTCGGTCGAATCGTTGTGCCCACGCGTGCAACACGTCGGGCGCGGCGGGGCCTTCGAAACTCAACTCTTCATCGACCAGGGTCTGGTGCCATTCGACCGTCAGGCCGGCCGCAACGGCGTGGTCGCAGAGCTTTCGCCCGGCGTGGAAATCGTGGGCACCGCGCCCCAGCAACTGCGCGTAAAAGCGCTGCACCAGGTCCCGATCGGGTTGGCCGAGGGGCGTGTGACCGAGGAGGTCGTCGGCCTCGACGAGCGCGACCCAGCCCCCGGGAGCGAGCCATCGGCTCCAGTGTCGCAACTGGGTCGGGAGGTCGGGGAAATAGGCGGCGACGAAGGAGAGCCAGAGTCCGTCGACGCGCGGCAGCGAGAGCGGCGCAAGGTCGCCGAGGTCGCCGTGAAGGTACTCGACCCGAGCGCCGCCCAGACGGCGCGCCTCGGCCAGCAGGTCGGCGTTGCCGTCGATGCCGACAACGCTCGCCCCGAGGTCGGCCAGCGCCCGTGACTGATCGCCGACGGCGCAGCCGAGATCGAGCACGGTCTGGTCGCGATCGAGGGGGATGCGCGCGTAGACCGAAGGCCAGTCGCGCCAACGGTACTGGCGTTGATATTCAATCGCGAGCGGGTGCATGCGCCGCCAGCGTACGTCGATGGGCGGGCGCCGGGGGCGAGTTCAGACCCCGACGCCAGGGCGGCGGTGCCAACGTCGCTTGAGTGCGTGGGCCCCCTTCCCCGCTGCCGCGCGCCCTACCCCCGCGGGGCGGGGGCAGGGC
>JAQBQI010000170.1 GCA_028287085.1 Myxococcaceae bacterium | reverse complement strand
GAAGCGGGCCCAGGTCCAGGCGACGGGGAGGCCCGCGAGCGCGTGGTGCAGCCCCCGCCCGACGAGCACGGCGGCGGCCACCCGCAGCACGTTGCCGAGCTGCCGCGCGACGTGCACCCGCGGGGCCTCGCCGAGCTGGCGCGCGACCACCGAGGGCAGGTACCAGCCCGAGACGGCCATCGCGCCGAGGCAGGTGGCGATGGGCATGCCGGCGAGCCCGAGCCACCGCAGCAGCGCGTACTGGAGGGGCACCTTGAGGACGGCCTCGGCGAGCGAGACCCACGACGCCTGCCGGATGGCGCCGAGCGAATACACCACGCGGTTGAGCGAGAAGGAGAAGACCGAGAGCGAGGTCGAGAGCGCGAGCAGCGCGATGAGGTTCGGCCCGCCGTAGAAGCGGGGCCCCACCCAGAGGCCCACGAAGACGCCGTCGAGGGCCACGACGCAGCCCGCGCCGACGGCGGCGATGGTGCCGGTGACGCGCGAGAGCAGGGCCACGACGCGGGCGATCTCGGCGCGCTCGCCCGCGCCGATCATGTGGGCGAGGCTGGGCATGAGGGAGGTCGGCAGGCTGACGCTCACCATGCGCACCGGGTCGAGCGCGCGGCCGGTGAGCGTGTAGACGACGGTCTGCGGGTTGCCCAGTACGCGCGACGTGAGGAGGGCGTCGATGCGCTCGAGCACGGTGGTGCCGAGGCGGCTGGTGAAGGTCGCGACGGAGAGCGAGAGCATCCGGCGAGCCTCGCCGCGGTCGAGCCCCATGGGCTCGCGCAGGTGCTCGCGCTGCCAGCGGTAGACCAGCCACGCGAAGGCGCCGCAGTTGAGGGCGGCGCGCACGGCGAGGCCCGCGGGGATGGCCACGAGGCCGAAGCCGAGGAGGAGGAGCGCCACGGTGATGGCGATGCCGAGCGCGCCGATGGCGATGAAGAAGAGGCCCGATTTCAGGGCGAGCTGGAGGCCGTTGCACACGGCGGAGAAGCCGTACGAGGCGATGGAGAGCGAGACGCCGAGGAGGCCCACGCGGAAGCTCGTGACGAGCGCGTCGGCGTCGGCCCCGGTGAGGCTCACGAGCGCGGCGACGTGGCCGGCGAAGGGCCAGAGCAGCAGCGGCAGGCAGGCGAAGCCGAGGCTGAGGCGCACGCCGGTGCCGATGGTGCGGGCGAGGCCGGGGCGGTCGTCGGCGCCGTAGAGCTGCGCCACGCGCTGGCGGATGACGTCGCTGGTGCCGGGGTCGACGAGCTCGAGCCAGGTCAGGAGGTTGCCGGTGGCGAGCCACGCGCCGTAGAGCGCGACGGGCACGCGCGAGACGTAGAGCGGCACCAGCACGATGCCCTGCACCACCACGAGGATGATGCTGGCGTAGCTGAACAGCAGGTTGAGCAGCGTGTTGAGGCGCCGCGAGACCGCGGGGAGCGCGGGGGATGGGTCCATGGGGGTGGTGGTGCCGCGGGGGGTGATAACGTTCGCGGGACGGGGATGTCACGCGCCTCGCGCGGCCGGTGAATGGGCGGGCCTCGGGGGCGCAACGCAGCGCCTCAGAGCCGACGCTCGCGTAGAGCGTTGACAAGCCGGCGTGCCGTGGGCCAGCGTGCCGCGCGCCGCGAGAAACCCCGCAGAACAGGTTACCCCATGAAGCTGACGATCGACACCGAAGCCAGGACCGTTGCCTGCGAGGACGCCGACGGCGCGCGCGAGATGCCGCTGTACACCCGCGAGGCCTTCTCGGCGCTGTCGCGCGTCTGGATCCAGGTCGGCTGGGCGCTCAAGCACATCTACTCGTTCACGTGGATGGGCCGGCCGATCATCCAGCTCCCCGAGGACATGGTGCGGGCGCAGGAGGTGATCTACCGCGTGAAGCCCGACGTCATCGTCGAGACCGGCGTGGCCCACGGCGGCTCGCTGATCTTCTACGCGAGCCTCTTCAAGATGATGGGCAGCGCCGGCCGGGTGATCGGCGTCGACATCGAGGTGCGCCCGCACAACCGCGCCGCCATCGAAGCGCACGAGCTGTCGCCGTCGATCACGCTGGTCGAGGGCAGCTCGGTCGACCCGGGCATCGTCGAGCGCGTGCGCGGGCTCATCAAGCCGGGCGAGAAGGTGCTCGTGCTGCTCGACTCCAACCACACCAAGGACCACGTCGCGGGCGAGCTCGAGGCCTACGCGCCGATGGTCACGCCGGGCTCGTACATCGTGGCCACCGACGGGCTGATGCAGTACCTCGACGACGTCCCCCGGGGTAAGCCCGAGTGGAAGGACGACAACCCCACCGCGGCCGCGCGCGAGTTCGCCGCGCGCCACGCGGAGTTCGAGCTCCAGGAGCCGCCGCCCTTCGTCTTCAACGAGGGCGAGGTGCGCGAGCACATCACCCACTGGCCGGGCGCCTGGCTCATGCGCCGTCCGTGAAGTTCACCGTCGTCGTCCCCACCCGCGAGCGGTGCGAGACGCTCGGGGCGACCCTGCGCACCTGCCTCGAGCAGGACCACCCCGGCCTCACGGTGGTCGTCAGCGACAACGCCAGCACCGACGAGACGCGCGCCGTGGTGGAGTCCTTCGCCGACCCGCGCGTGCGCTACGTGAACACCGGGCGGCGGGTGAGCATGGCGCGCAACTGGGAGTTCGCCCTCGGCGCGGTCGACGACGACGAGAACTACGTCCACTACCTGGGCGACGACGACGGCCTGCTGCCGGGCGCGCTGCGCGACGCCGAGACCCTCCTCGCGCGGGAGGGCGCGCGGGCCCTGGCCTGGCGCAAGGTCGACTACGTGTGGCCCAACGGGCCCGACCCGGCGTGGCGCAACCTCGCCATCGTGCCCCTGGAGAACCGGCTCTTCCGCTACGACGCGAGCGCCGCGCTGCGCGACGTGCGCAACCTCTGGCTGCCGTATTACCGCTGCCCCTCGCTCTACAACAGCTTCGTCGACGCGCGCCTGCTGCACGCCACCCGGCGCCGCGGCGGGACCTTCTTCCACTCGTCGATTCCCGACGCGTACTCGGGCTACGCCAACCTCTCCGAGATCCCGTCGTACCTCTATTCCACGCGGCCCTTCAGCATCAACGGCGCGTCGGGCAAGAGCACCGGGGCCTCGTACGGCGCCGCGGGCGGGGCGGGCGAGCGCTTCGTCGCCGAGGACGACATGCCCGCGCACCCGAAGCTCTGGCCCATCCCCGGGTCGATCATCATGGCGGTGATGGAGGCCCTCTACCAGGCCAACGACCACGCGCTCGGCGGGCGCCTCGCGATGTTCCGCCCGATGATCGTGGCGCAGTTCTTCCGCGAGGTCGCCGGGGTCGAGCCCGCGCGCTGGGAGGCCCTCGTCGGGCGCCTCGAGGCCGCCGCCGCCCACGACGACGCCGCGCTCGCCCGCACGGTGCGGGCCTGCCGGCGGCTCTTCCCCAACCGCCCC
>JAQBQI010000168.1 GCA_028287085.1 Myxococcaceae bacterium | reverse complement strand
GGACGCGGCGGCGCCCGTCGGGGCGTGGCGCGAGAAGACGAAGGTCGCGTCGTCCTGCCGGAGCATCGGCGGGCGGGCGGCGCCCGTCGGGTCGACCGGGTAGCTGAGCGCGGGGCCGGCGCGGAGCGACGAGGGCGGCAGCGTCGACGAGCGCAGCGTCGCGTCGGGGGAGGGGAGGGCGCCGAGCTCGCGCCACCCGTCGCGCGCGGCGTAGAGGCCGTCGTGAATACGTACCGAGGTATTCGGTGCCGCCCCGCCGAGCGGGCGCAACGGCGCGCGCAGCTCGATCGCGACGCGCAGGGTGCTGAGCCCGTTCTGCCCGGGCGGCGCCTCGAGCGACTGGCCCGCGACGGCGAGCGCGACGGGCGCCCCGTCGACCGCGACCGCGGTCGAGGCGAGCACCTGCGCCGCGACCTGGGCGAGGTAGCGGTCGCGCTCGGCGGGCGTGACGCGCTCGTCGTGGTCGCCGTCGAGCGACTCGATCTCGCGCCACGCCGGGAGCTCGGCGAAGTCGAGCAGGTAGTCGACCTCGAGGTGGTCGGCGTGCAGCCGAAGGCCCGCGTAGCGGTTGATCGACGACATCCCGAGCGGGTGCGCGAGCGCGGTGGCCGACGCGAGCGCCAGGGCGAGCGCCGCGAGCCATGCCGCGCCGCGTCTGAAGCCTGTGGGGTGGGTCGAAGTGGACAAGGCGACTAAGCGGTCGAGTGTGGATTTGAAGCCGTCGAGAGCTTGGCGTTTACGGGGCAGTTCGTGAATCATAGCCGCACTGGAGCCCACGCCATGTCTCCCAAAGACCCCATCGATCGGGACCCTGCGGAGCTCGACGTTCGAGCACAGATGACCCGGCCCCTGCTCTCGGCGGCGCACGGCGCGGCCGACCGCATCGCCTCGGAGCTGCGCGCCATGGGCGGCGACCAGGGGGCGTCGTTCGCGCCGCTGCGCGAGTCGGTGCGCTCGCTCAGCACGGCGCTCTTCCACCTGCACGCGCTCTACGGCGGCATCCTCTCGCCCTCGGCGGCGCAGCCCACCTCGCTCGACGTCGTCGCCCTCGCGTGGAAGCTCGCCGACGAGTACGTCGACGGCGCGATCCGGCTGCGGGTCGACAGCCGGGTGCCGACGGCGATGGTGCTCGTCGAGGGCGGCCGCCTGCGGCGGGTGCTCTGCTTCGTGATCGAGCGCGCCGCCGCGGCGCAGACCGACGGCTGGGTCTCGGTGCGCGTGCGCATCGAGGCCGAGCGCGTGGGCATGGAGTTTCCGTGGGACGACGACCCCACGAGCCTCGCGGTGCTCGCAGAGGAGCGCCGCTGGATCACCCAGGAGACCGCCCTCCTCGGGGGCACCGCCAGCTTCGAGCGCGACGCCGTCACCGTCTGGCTGCCGCGCGAGGCCGCCGTCGCCGACGCGCAGGCCCCGGAGGTGCTCGTGCGCGAGGTGCTCGACCTGCGCCGCGAGCGCGACACCTTCATCCACCACGTCGAGCGCGCCACGAGCGAGCTGGTCGCGATCCAGAGCGAGACCGAAGACCTGCGCCGCCGCATGTCGCGGATGGAGCGCAGCATGGCCGGCGCCGTGAACGACCTCAACCGCACCTTCGCGGGCATCAACGCGCTCGCGGCGATGGTGAAGGGCAACCCCGCGCTGCGCACCGAGCTGCTGGCGGCGGCGTCGCTCGGCGAGGCGCGCGTCGATCAGTTCATCGACGAGGTCGAGGCCGTCACCAGCGACGGGGCGCTGTCGCTGGTACGCGACGGCACCGACGACCCGCGCGGCGAGCCGGGCTCGCTCGCGGCCCCCCGCGCGGCCGTCTTCGACGAAGACGACGAGAACACCTCCGTGCGCGCGACGGGCACGCGCAAGCGGTGATCCCGCCCGACGACGCCCGGGCCATCCGCGCCCGCGCGCTCGCGGCCGGCTTCCACCGCGTCGGCTTCGCCGCCGTGGGCCCGCTCGCCGAGGACCACCCCCGCTACCTCGAATACCTCGCGCAGGGCCGCCACGGCGACATGGACTGGCTCGCCGAGAACGCCGACGTGCGCCGCGACCTGCGCGGTCCGGGCATTCTGGAGGGCGCGCGCTCGGTCATCGTCTGCGCGCTCTCGTATCACCGCGGCGCCGAAGGCTCGCCGATGCCCGGCGCCGCCGTGGCCCGCTACGCGCGCGGCGGCGACTACCACAACTTCTTCCGCAAGAAGCTCCGCCGGCTCGCCGCGTGGCTGCGCCGGGAGTACGGCGCCGAGGCCCGCCCCCTCGTCGACACGGCGCCGGTGCTCGAGCGCGCGTGGGCCCGCCGCGCGGGCGTCGGCTTCGTCGGCCGCAACGGCTGCATCATCGCCCCGGGGCTCGGCAGCTACCTGTTGCTCGGCGAGGTCGTGACCGACCTCGCGCTCCCGCCCGACGAGCCCATGGAGGAGCGCTGCGGCAGCTGCACCCGCTGCCTCGACGCGTGCCCGACGCAGGCCTTCTTGGCGTCGCACGTGCTCGATGCGCGCCGCTGCGTGAGCTACCTGACCATCGAGCACGCCGGGCCGATCGACCCGTCGCTGCGCGCCGGCGTGGGCGACCGCCTCTTCGGCTGCGACGACTGCCAGGACGTCTGCCCCTTCAACCGCACCGCGCCGCCCCCGTTGAGCAGCACGGCCGGCTTCGCGCCCGACCCGCGCTGGGCGGAGGTCTCGCCCGAGGCGATTCTCGCGATGGAACCCGCGCGGTGGGACGCCCTCGCCGAGGGCACGCCGCTCGCGCGCCCGGGCTGGGAGCGCATGGCCCGCAACGCCGCCGTCGTGCTCGGCAACACCGGGACGCGCCGCCACCTCCCGGTGCTCCGGGCGCAGCTCGCGCGCGACGATTCGCCGTCGGTCGAGGCCGCGCGCGCCGCGATCGAAGCCATCGTCGCGCGCGAAGACGCCCGGTAGCCGCTACGGCTTGCCGGCGTGCTTGCCGCGGCCGCCGTGCGACGCGAGGCCGCCCTTGCGGCCGGCTTCGCGCGCGCTCGACGCGTTCCACTCGTGGCCGGTGCCGTGCGCGTGCGAGGCCTTGCCGCCCTTGCTGGCGATCTCCTTCTGCTTCGACGCGTCCATCGCCGCGAAGCCCCGCCGCTGCTTCTTGCGCGGCGCGGCCGCCGCCTCGGGCGTGCCCGCGTTCGCGATCGTCGAAATCCCGCCACCGCCCTCACTGCTCGACATCGAATGACCTCCCGCTGGGTGCTTCTCCCGACCGTTCGCGCCGACGCGATCGTTCCGGAGTGAAGTGAACCTTTGTGGATGCTCCTGCCGCAACGTTGGACGCAACCTCACCACGACCCGGTGCGGTCTGTACATCGTTTGTTCGTGGGGCGTTGACCGCGCCCCCGGGGGGACCTGCGCCGGCCGGGCGGTGCTTGAAGTGATTCTCGGGCCGGTGCTATCCCGCGGGTCGCGCGGCAGGCGCGCGGTCGGAACAGAGGGAGCTGCGGTGGTGAATCGTCGAGTTCGCACGAGGGTCGTGACCTGGGTCGCCGCCGGGGCGCTGGGTCTCGCGGGGTCGGCGCACGCGCAGGAACTCCCCGTTCCGGTGCAGGTCGAGCGTCTGGAGAACGGGCTGCGGGTGGTGATGAGCCCCGACCACACGTCCCCGACGGTGGCCGTGGCGGTCTACTACGACGTCGGCGCGCGGGTGGAGGAGCGCGGCCGCTCGGGCTTCGCGCACCTCTTCGAGCACATGATGTTCGAGGGCAGCGCCAACGTCGGCAAGGGCGAGCATTTCCGGCTCATCAGCACGCAGGGCGGCTCGCTCAACGGCACCACCTCCGAGGACCGCACCAACTACTTCGAGACGCTGCCGTCGAACGCGCTCGAGGTCGGCATCTTCCTCGAGGCCGACCGCATGCGCTCGCTCGCCATCACCGCCGAGAACTTCGAGAACCAGCGGCAGACCGTGATGGAGGAGCGGCGCCAGTCGTACGAGAACCGCCCCTACGCGCTCTCGTTCATCCAGCGCGACGCGCTCGCCTTCCAGGGCTACTGGCCCTACGAGCACAGCGTCATCGGCGACATGGCCGACCTGCAGCGCGCCTCGCTCGACGACGTGCGCGCCTTCCACGACCGCTACTACGCGCCCGACAACGCCGTGATCTCGC
>JAQBQI010000141.1 GCA_028287085.1 Myxococcaceae bacterium | reverse complement strand
GCCCCCACGCCGCCGATGCCGCCGTCGTCGGCCGCCGCCGCCCCGCAGCGCGTCGCCGTCGAGCGCGCGCGGCTCGTGCTCATCCGCCCCGACGGCACCGAAGGGGGCCACCACTCGCTGCTCGAGGGCGACAGCACCGTCGGCCGCGAGACGGGCGGCGTGTTCTCCAACGACCCCTTCCTGTCGCCCACGCACGCGTCGTTCACCGCCGGCCCGGGCGCCGTCACCGTGCGCGACGAGGGATCGCTCAACGGCATCTACATCCGCATCGAGCGCCAGCAGGCGGTCGAGCTGCACGACGGCGACGTGTTCCGCATCGGGCAGGAGATCCTCCGCTTCGAGGCCTTCCACCCGACCCCGCGGCAGTCCGACGGCACCGAGCGCATCGGCGCCGAGGCCGAGGGGCTCGTCGGCAAGATCGTGCTCGTCACCGGGCGCGAGAGCTTCGCCAGCGCCTTCCCGGTGCCCGTCACCGGCCTCTACCTCGGGCGCGAGCGCGGCGACATCCTCTTCCCCGAAGACGGCTACGTCTCGGGCCTGCACTGCCAGCTCGCGGTCAACCAGGGCCGCCTGACGGTCACCGACGTCGGCAGCTCCAACGGGTCGTACGTGCGGCTCCACGGCCCGCGCGCCGTCCGCAACGGCGACTTCCTCCTGCTCGGCCAGCAGCTCTTCCGCGTCCACACCCTCTAGCGGCGACTGACGGCCGCGTGCGTCGCGCGCGCCGCTCTCGCGCGACGGCGGGGCGCTCGCGTAGCATCGCCGCCCTGATGCGCGCCCTGGTCCTCTCCTCCCTCTTCTTCGCCTCCCTCACGCTCCCCCTCGCGGCCTCGGCGCAGATCAACTGCGGCGGCGACTACGTCGGCTGCGCGAGCGCGCCGCTGCACTACGAGCACCGCGAGGGCCTGCCGGTGGAGTTCAACTTCGACACCGGCTGGGTGCCGTCGGGCTCGCCGGTGCAGGTGCGCATCGAGGCCGTGCTCGCGGGCAACACGCGCGTCGCGCTCGACGGCGCGCTGGTGGGCGCGTGGCCCGAGCCGATGAGCCTCACGGCCGAGCCCACCGCCGGCGGCGGCACCCTCTCCGTCGACTACGGGATCGTCTTCCGCGCGCGCGCCCGGCTCGACCTCGACGTGGGCGTGGCGCCCATCCGCTGGGAGGGCAACCTGCCGTACCTGCCGATGATCGACTTCCGCGCGATGTCGGCGAGCAGCTTCGAGCCCTGGGCGTGGAGCCGCGCCTCCACCCGCGGCACCACCATGCGGCAGCACCTCGCGGACGTGGCGATCACCGACGCGATCATCCGGATTCCGGGCATCTCCGGGGGCTTCACGCTCGACGCGGCGGGCGAGGTCGAGGCGGGCTACCGCTCGACGCGCCTCACCTTCGGGGCGCAGGCCGACCCGATCACGCAGGCGATGCGGCGCACGCAGGCGATGTTCATCGCGGGCTCCTTCGTGGAGTACCAGCCCGTGCTCGAAGGGGTGCTCGACTACACGGTCGGCGTTCGCATGTACCCCGGCCTCTACATCTCCCTCGCCGGCCGCCGCTGGACCATCGGGCTGCCGGAGATCCCCGTGAACGTGGGCCCGGTGGGGCGTGACCTGCGCTTCGACCCGTCGGTGGCGCGGCTCGGGCTGCCCGACATCCACAGCGACGTCGAGGTGCTCGACTTCGGCGAGGTGACGCTGGGCGAGTCGACCGAGCGCAACGTCACGCTGCGCAACGTGGGGGAGGGCGGCGGGCGGCTGCTGTCGGTGACGGGCGACGGGCCCTTCAGCGCGCCGGCGAGCGCGCGCCCGCTGCCCGCGAGCTCGCGCTCCGAGCTGGTGGTGACCTTCATGCCGGTGCGCCCCGGGCCCGCGCAGGGGACGCTGGTGGTGAACACCAACGACCCCGACAACCCGCGCGTGCGGGTGACGGTGCGGGGCGTCGGGGTCGAGCCGGTGGTCGTCGACGCGGGGGTCGACGCGCCGGCGGCGGTCGACGCGGGGGAGGGCGACGCGGGCGATCCGCCGGCGGTCACGGCGGCGGACGACGGCGGCTGCGGGTGCGCGGTTCCGGGGCGTTCGCGCAACCCGATGGGGGGTGTGGGCGCGGCGCTGGCGTTTGGTGTATGGGGGGCCGCGCGGCGGGCCCGACGAGGCGCCGCGCGGCGACGGAAGACGGAGAAGACTTCATGAAGCTTGAGGTTCGCATCGAGCGCACGAGCGCCCCGAAGGTCCACCCCCCGGAGACCGACCTCGGGTTCGGGCGGCATTTCACCGACCACATGCTCCTCGTCGACTTCCACGACGGCGCCTGGAGCGACGCGCGCGTGGTGCCCTACGGCCCCCTCTCGCTCGACCCCGCCGCGGCCGTGCTGCACTACGGCCAGGCCATGTTCGAGGGCGCCAAGGCCATCCGCGGCGACGACGGCGCGGTGCGCCTCTTCCGCCTCCAGCGCCACTGCGAGCGCCTCGCCCAGGGCGCCCCGCGGCTGTGCATGCCCTCGCCCGACCCCGCGATGCTCGCGCACGCGATCACCGAGCTGGTGAAGGTCGAGGAGGCCTGGGTGCCGCGCGCGCGGAATACCGCCCTGTATATTCGCCCGACCCTGATCGCGACCGAGCCCTTCCTCGGGGTGCGCCCGGCCAACCAGTACCTGCTGTACGTGATCCTCTCGCCGGTGGGCTCGTACTACGGCGGCGACACGCTCAAGCCCGTGCGCATCTGGGTCGAGACCCAGCAGACGCGCGCCGCCAAAGGGGGCCTCGGCGCGGTGAAGGCCGGGGCCAACTACGCGTCGAGCCTCCAGGCGGCGATGCGCGCCAAGAAGGACGGCTACGACCAGGTGCTCTGGCTCGACGGCGCCAAGCACGAGATGCTGGAGGAGGTCGGCACGATGAACCTCTTCCTCGTGCTGGGCGACGAGCTGGTCACGCCCGCGCTGGGCGACACCATCCTGTCGGGCGTCACGCGCGACAGCATCATCACGCTGGCGAAGGCGCGCGGCATCAAGGTCACCGAGCGGCCGCTGAGCCTCGCGGAGATCGTCGAGGCGCACGCGAGCGGCAAGCTGAAGGAGGTCTTCGGCAGCGGCACCGCGGCGGTGGTGAGCCCGGTGTCCGAGCTCGTGACGGCCGACCGGCGCATGATCGTCGGCGACGGCGTCGGGCCCATCGGGCAGTCGTTCTACGACGAGCTCACGGCGATCCAGCGCGGGGCGCGCCGCGACGAGCACGGCTGGCTGACCGCACTGTAGATCCCGTCACCCCACCGTCCCCGCGAAGGCCCGCCGCGCGGGCCCGACCATCGTCACCTCCCACGTCCCCTCGGCCACGGTGATCACCAGCGGACCGCCGTCCAGCCGCACCGTCACCGCCTCGCCCGCGCGCCACCGCCCCTCGGCCACCGCCGCCGCCGCCACCGCGCACGCGCCCGTGCCGCAGGCCTGCGT
>JAQBQI010000120.1 GCA_028287085.1 Myxococcaceae bacterium | reverse complement strand
CGTCCGCAACCGCGAAGTGGGCGGCGGTTCAGCGGGAGTCCGCACGATGAGGGCAACGATGAGCTCCCAGATCTGGGAGGGGGCTCCGAAACGGACGGAAAGAGCTGGAAACGTAGCCTTCGGCTCTTGTTCGAAAGCCCCCTCCCAGATCTGGGAGGGGGTTGGGGGAGGGCCTTCGGGCCTTCGGCGGCTGTAGTACCAAGACCCGCCGGGTCAGCGGCGCGCGGTGACGGCGGCGATCACGGACAGCAGCTCGGCCGGGACCACGGGCTTGGTCAGGTGGTGGTCGAAGCCCGCGCTCAGGGCGCGGGCGCGGTCGCCGGCGCGCACGAAGGCGGTGAGCGCGACCGCTGGCGTGGCCCGGCGACCCGCGTCGGGCAGCGCGCGCACCCGCCGCACCAGCTCGAAGCCGTCGACCTCCGGCATCCCGAGGTCGGAGACCAGGACGTCGAAGCGCTCGCGCTCGATCGCGGCGAGGCCCTCCGCCGCGCTCGCCGCGACGGTCACCCGCGCGTCGCACTGCTCGAGCAGCGCGCGCACGAACTCGCGCGTGTCCTCCTGGTCGTCGACGAGCAGGACGCGCGCGCCCGCGAGCGACGGCGGCGCGGGGGCGGCTTCGCTCCGGTCCGCGGCGCCCGACGCCTCGGCCGGGAGCGCGGCGGGGATGCGCACGACGAAGCGCGAGCCCTTGCCCGGGCCGTCGCTGTAGGCGCGCACCTCGCCGCGGTGGGCGTCGACGACGTGGCGCACGATCGACAGGCCGAGGCCGAGCCCGCCCGCGGCCCGCGCGTCGCCCGTCGCCGCCTGGCGAAAGCGGTCGAAGGCCACCGGCAGGAACTCCGCCGCCATGCCGACGCCCTCGTCGGCGACGGCGATCTCGACCCAGTCGTCGCGGCGGTCGACGCTCAGCACGACGCGGCCGCCGCGGGGCGTGAACTTCACCGCGTTGGACAGGAGGTTCCAGAGCACCTGCTGGAGGCGCCGCGCGTCGCCCATCACCGGCGCGGTCGAGTCGAGGCGCAGCTCGATCGCGACGCCCCGCGCGGCCGCGTCGGGGCGCACCGTGTCGACCGCGGCCGCGACGGCGCCCGCGACCTCGACGGCCTCGAGCTCGAGCGCGAGCTTGCCCGAGACGATCCGGCTCACGTCGAGGAGGTCGTCGATGAGCCGCGCCTGGGCGCGCGCGTTGCGGTCGACGGTCTCCAGCGCGCGGGCGCGCTTGTCGGGCGCGAGCATGTCCCCGCGGAGCATCTGCACCCAGCCCAGGATCGCCGTGAGCGGCGTCCGCAGCTCGTGGCTCACCGTCGCGAGAAACTGGTCCTTCACCCGGCTCGCGTGCTCGGCCTCGGCGCGCGCCTCGCGCTCGGCGCGGAAGGCGGCCTCGAGCCCGGCCCGCGCCGCCTCGACCCCGCGCCGCGCGAGCACCTCGGCGGTCACGTCCGACGCCACCACCATCACGCTGTCGACGGCCCCCGCGAGGTCGAACACCGGCTGGTAGACGAAGGTGAAGTAGGTGTCCTCGAGCACGCCCCGGCGCTCGAGCTGCACCGGCAGCTCGGTGCCCACGTAGGCCGTGCCGGTGGCGCGCACGCCGTCGAGGAGATCGAACAAGACCTGCCCCGCGAGCTCGGGCAGCACGTCGATCAGCCGGCGGTCGAGGGTCTGCTCGGGCGTGCGGCGCCACATCTCGTAGGTGCGGGTGTTGGCGAGCTCGACGACGTAGCTCGGGCCGCGCAGCACCACGAGCGCCACCGGGGCCTGCGCGAACGCGGTGCGCAGCCAGGCCACGCGCTCGTCGACCTCGGCGCGCTCGCGGTGCGCCAGCGCGAGCGCGCGGTCGAGCGCCACGTTGCGCTCCTGCACGCGCTCGGCGCGCGCGAGCACGCCCGCCTGCTCGCCGCGGGCGCCGGCCGCCTCGCCCAGCTGGCGGAGGTCGGTCACGTCGACGGTGTGCTGCATGACGAACGCGACGCTGCCGTCGGGGCCGGCGAGGGGCGTGTGCGTCGCGCTCCAGTAGCGGTCGGCGTGACGGCCGTCGACCGGGATGCGGTAGTGCACGAAGGGCAGCGCGTCGGCGCGACCGGTCTCGAACACGCGGGCGAACGAGGCCGCGACGAGGCCGCGGCTGGCGTTGTTGACGTCGTCGGGGTCGTGCGGAAAGGCGTCGAAGACGCGGGTGCCGAGCAGCTCCTCGCGCGAGCGCCCGACCGCGTCGAGGTACGAGCGGTTGGCGGCGACGTAGCGCAGCTCGCGGTCGAGGATCATGTACGGGTTCGGCGACTCGCCGAAGGCCGCGGCGAGGTCTGGCATCGGGAGCATCGCGCCGTCACCTAGCACGGCGCGAAGACCTGTGGTGGAGACCCCGCGGCGGAGCGCCGGGCGGCGTCGCGGGCGCGCGCACGACCACCTGAACCGTAGGAACGCCGTCGTCCGCCGCGACCCGCGGACCGACGACCTTCCGCTACGCGCCGGCGGCGAGGGCGTCGGCGAGGCGCGGAAAGGTCGGCTCGAAGCCGAGGTCTTCGCGGATGCGGCGGCCGTCCATGACCAGCGCGAAGACGCGCGACCGCTCGACGTCGGTGCCGTCGGGCGGCGCCTCGCCCACCGACGCGAACAGCGTCGCGAGGTCGGGGGCCTCGTCGTCGACCACGTTGTAGATGCGGTGCGCGGGCGCCGGCGCGTCGAGCAGGCGGGCGACGGCCTGCGCGACGTCGACGTGGTGGCCGATCGACATGCGCAGGGCCGGCGGGAAGCGGCGCATCATCGGGACCGCCTCCGCGATGTGCGCGTCGCCGTCGCCGTACACGAAGGGCAGCCGCAGCACGCGGACGTCGAGGCCCTCGTGCGCGAGCAGGAAGCGCTCGGCGGCGAGCTTGCTCACCGGGTAGGCCGCGGCCGGCGCGCAGGGGTCGTCCTCGCGCACGGTGCGTCCGTCCGTCGGACCGTAGACGAGGCCGGTGCTCGTGAAGACGAAGCGCCGCACCGAGGCGCGGCGGGCGGCGTCGGCGAGGTGGCGCGTGCCGAGGTCGTTGACGGCGTGCGCCTGCTCGTCGGTCGCGCCGCGAAAGAACGCCGCGCAGTGGACCACGGCGTCGACGCCGCGCACCGCGGCCGCGAGCGAAGCCGCGTCGAGCAGGTCGCCCTCGACGAGCTCGACGCGCTCCCCGAGCAGGCGGGCGGCGCGCGCCCGATCGCGGACGAGGGCGCGCACCTGATCGCCGCGCTGGGAGAGCCGTTGGGCGAGCCGGCTGCCGACCTTCCCGGTCGCTCCGGTGAGGAGAATGTTCATGGGCCGAAGGTAGGCGTCGGCGCCGGGCGCGGATTGGAGGAAACGGACAAGCGCGCGCCGAGGCTTGCGCCACCGTCGCGCGCGCAACCAGTATCCCTTCATGCAAGCGAGCGCCGTTCGCCGGAGTCGCATCGCGCCGAGCGTGTCGTCCGCCTCCGCGGTGGCGGCGCTCTTCGTGGACGAGTACGACCGCGACGCGCCGCTCGTCTCGATTCCGCGCCCGGAGATCCACCTGGTCGCCCGCTTCGGTCCGTCGGCCCGGGGCGGCCTCGACGTGCACGTGATGGGCGCGCGACAGACGGCGCACCGCAAGGCCATCCGCGGAGGGCAGCGGGCCGTGACGGCGCGCCTCCACCTGGGCGCCCCGGCGGCGGTCTTCGGCGCGCCCGCCTCCGCGCTCGCCGGGCGCATCGTC
>JAQBQI010000102.1 GCA_028287085.1 Myxococcaceae bacterium | reverse complement strand
GCGCAGGCGCGCACCGGGCGGCAGCCGCGGGTGGTCTCGCAGGCCGAGCCCAAGGGGCACAGCGCGCTCGACGGCGTGTGCTCGCAGCGGCCGCCGCGGCAGGCGTCGACGGTGCAGCCGACCTCGTCGTTGCACTCTCCGTCGGTGCGGCAGGCGGGCGGCGCCACGTCCACGACGTCGACGCGATCGACGGTGACATCAGCCACCACCCCGGCGTCGGGGGTGACGCCGCCGACGACCGACTCACCGGGCGCGCAGCCGAGGCCGAGGACGAGGGCGAGCGGCGTCAGGCGGTGGCGCATGGGCGGTAGGCGGCTACGGGTCGAAGCGCGTCCCGGTGGCGGTCGGGGTGGCGACGAGCACGCGGGCGCCCTGCTGCTGGCAGGCGCGGGCGAGCTCCGGCGAGCGGGTGGTCGCGACCACGTCGCCGCGCGCGGCGGCCCCGCACAGCAGGTGGGCGAGGGGCGCGTACATGGCGGCGTCGAGGCCCTGCTCGAGGTCGTCGAAGGCGATCATGGCGGGCCGCCACGGGGAGAGCAGGGCGGCGAGCAGCGAGAGCCAGCGCACGACCCCTTCGGAGAGCTGCGACGGGAGCATCTTCTGGGCGGGGAAGCGCTCGTCGCGCCAGGCGAGGGTGATGCGCCCGGCGGCGTTGGGGGCGGCGGGAAACTCCACGCGGCCGACGGTGGGGAAGACGGCCTTGAGGTTGACGAGCAGGGCCTCCCACGACTGGTCGGCGTGGCTGTGCAGGTGGTGGAGCGTGTTGATGAGGTCGATGCCGCGGCGGTCGAGCACGGGGCTCTCGGCGACGACGGCCGACTCGCGCGGCGGAAGCGGACCTTCGCGGGCGTCGCGCCACCACGCGGGCGTGTGCACGAAGGCGGGGTAGATGCGCAGGTCGGCGAGGGTGCGTCGCGCGGTGAGGAGGGCGTCGTGCGAGCCCATGGCGCCGCCCGACGAGGAGCCGTACTTGGGGTGATAGAACGCGACCATGGACGCGTCGCCGGCGATGACCTGCACCTGCGAGCGGGTGTTGCCGTTGTCGGAGGTGTCGAACCACTCGCGCTCGATCTCGGCGGGGCCCCTCGGGCGGGCCTGGCCGATGCGGAGTCCGTAGCGAAACTCGGTGTTGGTGTTGGCGCCGGGCTTGTCGCTGCGGAGGGTGGCGACGAGCTCGACGTCGTCGGACTGCCCGAGGGTCCGGAGGTTCTCGTAGCCGCCGCGGCGCTCGGCGGCGCGGTCGACGCCTTCGCCCGAGACGGCGGCGAAGAGGTCGAGGGCTTCGAGCAGGGTGCTCTTGCCCGACGAGGAGGGTCCGAGCACGACGAGGGGGCGTCCGGGTTCGAGGTCGACGGTGACGTCGGCGAGCAGTCGCAGGCGACGCACCACGAGGCGGGTGAGCATGGCGCGCGATGCTACCAGAGCTTCGCGGCGCCGACGGGTGGTAGCTTCGCGGCCCCCACGAAGGAGAAGCGCGATGTCAGACGAGCGGGTGACCGACGGGTTCTGGTTGGTGGAAGACGAGTCGCTGGGCCTCGCGGTCGACCTGACCGCGATGGCGCTCGACCCCGACGCGATGGAGGTGATGGCGCCCCGCCTCGCGCGGGCGCTGACCGCGATGGCGGCCCTGGAAAACGGGGCGATCGCGAACCCCGACGAGAAGCGCATGGTGGGCCACTACTGGCTGCGCGCGCCCGGGCTCGCGCCCGTGCAGGCCTTCACCGAGGCCATCGAGGCCGCCCTCGACCGGGTGAAGGACTTCGCCGCGAAGGTGCACTCGGGCGCGGTGCTGACCCCGTCGGGCAAGCGCTTCGAGCAGGTGCTGGTGATCGGCATCGGCGGCTCGACGCTGGGTCCGCAGTACGTCTCGCACGCGCTCGGCGGGCCGGGCGACAAGCTGCGCGCGGCCTTCATCGACAACACCGACCCCGACGGCATCGACCGGGTGGTGGCGCGGCTGCGGGCGGGGGTCGGCCTCGACGCGACGCTCACCGTGGTCATCTCGAAGTCGGGCGGAACCAAGGAGACCCGCAACGGGATGCTGGAGGTGGCGCGCGCCTACGCGGCCGACGGCCTGGCCTTCGCGGGTCACGCGGTGGCGGTGACGGGCGACGGCAGCGAGCTCGACCGCGTGGCGCGGGGCGACGGCTGGCTCGAGGTCTTCCCGATGTGGGACTGGGTCGGCGGCCGCACCTCCGAGCTGTCGGCGGTGGGCCTCCTCCCGGCGGCGCTGCAGGGCCTCGACGTCGACGCGATGCTGGCCGGCGCGCGCGACACGGACGTGGCCACGCGGCGCGAGGGCTGGCGGCAGAACCCGGCGGCGGCGCTGGCGGCGGCGTGGTTCCTGACGGGCGACGGCCACGGCGACCGCGCGATGGTGGTGCTCCCGTACAAAGACCGCCTGGAGTTGTTCTCCCGCTACCTCCAGCAGCTCGTGATGGAGTCGCTGGGCAAGGACAAGGACCTCGACGGCGCGACGGTGCACCAGGGCATCGCGGTCTTCGGCAACAAGGGCAGCACCGACCAGCACGCCTACGTGCAGCAGCTGCGCGACGGCCGCGACGACTTCTTCGTGACCTTCATCGAGGTGCTGCGCTCGCGCGTCGGCGAGCGCTTCGACGTCGACCCCGGCGTCACCTCGGCCGACTACCTCTTCGGCTTCATGGAGGGCACGCGACGCGCCCTCGCCGAGCGCGGCCGCCCGTCCCTCACGGTGACGATCGCGGAGGCCGACGCTCGCGGCGTGGGGATGCTGATCGCGCTCTACGAGCGGGCGGTGGGCTTCTACGCGACGCTGGTGAACATCAACGCGTACCACCAGCCCGGCGTGGAGGCGGGCAAGCGCGCGGCGACCGAGCTGCTGGCGCTGCAGGCGCGCGTCGAGGCGGCGCTCCCGGCCGACGAGTCCGCGGCGCTCGACGCGGCCGGCGTCGCGGCGAAGCTGGGCGAGCCGGAGGTGCTGACGGTGGCGCGCGTGCTGCGGCACCTCGCGCACGGCGGCGAGCACGCGGTGGCGCGCGTGACGGGAACTGGACTGCTCGCGTCGAGGTATTGCAGCCGCCGCGCGAGTTGACCGAAACGCGATGTGTGCACGCTTCTTGGCGCGGGCCTTTCGCGCCGTCCTAAATGGGCGGTGAGGAACGAGGGACCACATCGATGAGCAGTGAACTGACCGTGCGCCAGAAGATCCTGATGGCCGCCGTAGCGATGGGCACCGGCACCGAGACCGAGAACTTCTCCGTCGAGGACCTCATCGTGCGGTCGTGGAAGATGTTCCCGGAGTCGTTCTCGCTGCGCGGCTTCGAGCGGCTCTACCCCGACTCCAACCGCGTGCTGGCGAAGCTCTCCGGGGCCGACGGCCTGTGCGGGCTCGGGTGGCTCGAGCACACCGACCAGCGCACCTACCGCCTGTCCCGCAAGGGCCGCACGGTGGCGCGCACGCTGGCGAGCATCCAGGACAGCGCCGGCGTCGAGGCGCCCAGCGCCGAGACGGCCGCCGACGAGAAGCCCGCCGAGGAGAAGGTCGAGCGGCCCGTCGCGCTGCGCGTGGCGAGCGAGCCCGCGGCGCCGAAGGTCGTCGCGCCGAAGGAGAGCCGCCCGGCGCCGGTGCGCGCGGCGAAGCCCGTGCGCGAGGTGAAGCCCGCGGCCACGGTCACCGAGTCGCGCCCGATGACGAGCACGGCGACGCTCTCGGCCAACGACGTCAACGCGCTCCAGCAGATCGGCAAGGCCGACGCGCTGCGGAAGTTCCTGCGGGGGCAGCCGCTGTCCTTCGCCGACGCGTGCATGTTCTGGGGCTTCTCGTCGTCGAGCCGCGCCCAGGTGGTGCAGCAGCGCCTCGACATGACCACCGACCTGCTCAAGCGCGCGGTGGAGAGCTTCTCCAACGGCGTCGACGCGCGCATCCCGCCGCTGTCGACCTGCTACGGGCTCTTCAACCTCAACCGGCTGATGGCGGAGAAGTTCGCGCGCGAGCTCGAAGGCCTGCGTTTGCCGGTCGCTTCGGGCGGCTGAACGAATTCTTCGCGAGGTTGTTGACGCCCGAAACGGACGAGCGTAGACACCGCCTCCCGCTGACGAGGGGCCCCGACGAGGGGCACCGAGGGCAGCAGGAAAAAAGAAGCCGGCAACCATTAAAAAGTTGACGGCGGACGGAGAGCGAGTAAAACCGCCCTCCCCGACGGCGAGAGGGTGTCACGAAGGTGACGCCCAGGGCCGCCGGAAACCGACACCGAAGAGATCCCCGGATCTCGAACCGGTCTTTGAAAATCAGGTTGCAAGGAGATCTACGGTCATCACCTGACCGGAGATCCACGGACGGCGGCTCTCGGCAACGAGGGACCGACGTCGGTAGAAGAATCGACACAATCGAGCGGTG
>JAQBQI010000099.1 GCA_028287085.1 Myxococcaceae bacterium | reverse complement strand
CTCCGGGCAGAGGTCGTCGGCGTCGAGCACGCCGTCGCCGTCGGTGTCGAGCGGGGCCGCTTCGACCGCGCGCGGCAGGCGCAGCGAGAGCGACAGCCCGCCCGACCAGTACGCCGCGTCGCTCGGGAAATCCTGGGCCTCGCTGGCCGCGAAGAGGCGCCCGTAGCGGATCACCGGACCCAGGCCCACGGCCCGGCCCAGCGCGATCTCGAAGCCGAGCCCGCCGTCGAGCGCGAGGCGCTGTCGCGACCCCGTGAAGCCGACGCCGACGTTCACGTCGACGAAGAGGCGACCGGCGCTGCCGAGCATCGGCTCCAGGCGCAGACCGCCCGTGACCGTGTGCTGCTGCCCGGCCGGACGGGTGTCGTCCGTGCTGTCGGACGGAAACCACCACGCCGAGTAGGACGCCTGCAACGCGAGCGGACCGACGAGGGTGAAGCCGAGCCGCACCGACCCCTGGACGTCCAGGCCGTAGAGCAGCGAGCTGCGCTGGTAGTCCGAGATCATGGTCCCGGCGCCGAGCTCGCCGCGCAGCACGAGCCGCTCGGCGAAGGTCTGGGCGTGGGCCGCGGTCGGCATCGCCAGGAGCGGAGCCGCGGCGAGCGCGGCGGCGACGTACGAACGGCGCGCGCGCCGCAGCGTGAATGAGCGGGAAGAAGGAAGTGGCATGGTGATATCGGATTCCTGACGGGCAGAGGTTCGGGCGTTGACGCGGGCGGTCCCGCGCGCGGTATTGATTGCGACTCGCGCACCGGGCTGCGCCCGCGCGACCCAGTGGTCTCGATGATTCGGGGGGTCGCGGGGAGCGCGTCGGTGTTCGGTTGCGGCCCACCCCGGTGGCCGCACGACGTCACTGCGAATAACGGTCGCGCAGTCGCCAGCGAGAGGAGGTGGCGTCGAATGCTGAGAGGGCCCCGTCGGCCTTCGCGTCAGCCGGCACGATGACGGGTCACGCCTCTCCCTTCAGCACCGGGCGTGCCGTGCGAGCGGCACGCTGACAACGGCTGCACGCGCCCCGAAGTGCTGCTGCCAGAAGCGCTCACCTGTGCGCGGGCACACGGTCACACCCCGCCGTCGGGGCGAGTCGAATGCAGCCGTCGACCGCACTGCGATCGAGTTCGAAACTGGCGCGCACGGCGTGCTGCACAGTCGGGCGCGCTTTTCGAGTCGGCGAGGGACGCGTCGCCGGGCGAGCGGGAAGCTCTGTTCAATCAACCCACGATTCGTGCCCCGGCGCAATGACGTCAGGGGACTCCGGGCGACCGTCAATATCGTGACACCTGTCGGGAGTTGATTCCGCCGAGTGCGCGATTGACGGCGGGGATTGCGACAACAGAATGCGAACTCACTGGCGCCGGGGTCCCAATCGCCCCGATGCTCCGTCGGCGCGATCGTCTGCCGCTGCCGACCCCAGTTCACGGAGACCGAGACCCACGATGGATCCACGCCCCGCCCCTGGCGCCGCCGAAGGCTCTGCGCATGTGCTGATCGTGGACGACGACGCATCGGTGCGGGCCCTCGTCCGGAGGGTCGTGCGCGAGCGCGGGTACGTGGTGTCGGAGGCGTCCGCCGTGGCCGACGCGCTCGAGGCCCTCGAGTCGCAGCCCATCGACGTGGTGGTCTCCGACCTCGAGATGGGCGAGCTCACCGGCGTCGACCTGCTCCTCGCCATGCGCCGGCGCCGCATGGATCAGCCGTTGATCCTCCTCACGGGCCACCCGAGCGTCGAGTCGGCCGCCGCGGCCGTCGAGCACGGCGCCTTCCGCTACCTGATGAAGCCCTTCGTGCCGGCGGCGCTCGGGCGCTCGATCCTCGACGCCGTGCGCGCCCGCGCCCTCACCCGCGCCCGCGACCCGCTGGGCGCCCGCGAAGACCTCGACCGGCGCCTGCGCGGCGCGCTGCGCGAGGCGTGGATCGCGGTGCAGCCCATCGTCGCCACCGACACCCGCCAGACGAGCGGCTACGAGTGCCTGCTGCGCTCCCGCAGCGCCGAGTTTCCCCACGCGGGGCTCATCATCGAGGCCGCCGAGAAGCTCGGGGCCCTGCACGACCTCGGTCGCCAGGTGCGCGCGATGATCGCGAAGGTCATCGAGCTCCTCCCGGGCGACGCGCCCTTCTACGTCAACCTCCACCCGTCCGACCTCGTCGACGCCGACCTCTTCGACCCCGGCGCGCCGCTCACCGCGGTGGCCCGCCGCGTCGTCTTCGAGCTCACCGAGCGCAGCCCGCTCGAGGGCATCGAGCGCCTCGAGGAGAAGCTCGCCGGCCTGCGCGCGATGGGCGGGCGCATCGCGGTCGACGACCTCGGCGCGGGCTACTCCGGCTTGAGCTACTTCGCCGCGGTGCGCCCCGACATCATCAAGCTCGACATGTCGCTCGTGCGCGGGGTCGACCGCGACGCCCTCAAGCAGCGGGTCGTGCGCTCGATGACCGACCTCGCGCGCTCGCTCGACATCGAGATCGTCGGCGAGGGGGTGGAGACCGTGGCCGAGCGCGACGCCCTCGTCGACGCCGGCTGCACCCACCTCCAGGGCTACCTCTTCGCGCGGCCCGCGGCGCCCTTCCCCGCGGCCGCGTGGGGCCCGGCGTGACCGCCCGCCCGCCCGCGGAGCGCCGCTGATGTCCCGCCTGCTGGTCATCGACGACGACTCCGTCGACCGGGCGAAGATCCGGCGCCTGCTCGGCGACCGGCACACGATCGTCGAGGCCCCGACGGCGAGCGAGGGGCTCCGCGCGCTGGCCTCCGGCGACGTCGACTGCGTGCTGCTCGACTACCGCCTGCCCGACGACGACGGCCTCGGGGTGCTCGACCGGATGGGCGGCGACGACCCGCTCCGGCCCGTGCTCGTGCTCACCGCGTACGGCAGCGAGCAGGGCGCCGCCGACGCCATGCGCCACGGCGCCTCGGACTACATCTCGAAGGACGAGCTCAGCCGCGGCCGGCTCGAGCGCGCGATCGACGGCGCCATCGCGAAGTGGTCGCTGAAGGCCGAGCTCGTGACCGCGGAGACGAAGCTGGTGGCCCAGCAGCGCGAACTCGTCGCCGCGAACGAGGCGCTGCGCGACAGCCAGCGCCGGCTGCGCTTCATCCTCGACGAGCTGCCCGTCGTCCACTGGACCACCGACGCCGGGCTGCGCATCACGCACCTCGGGGGCGCGGGGCTGCCGCGCACGCGGCTCAAGCCGGCCGCGTGCGTCGGCCGGACGGTGGCCGCGGTGCTCGGCGCGACGGCGGGCGTCGAGCCCTTCCTCCACGCCCACGCCAGCGCGCTCGCGGGCGGGCACGCGACCTTCCAGACCGAGACCGGGCGCCACGCGTACCAGTCGCACGTGGGCCCGCTCGCCGGGGCCGACGGCCAGGTGGTCGGCACCGTGGGCGTCGCGCTCGACGTGACGGACGCCCACTCGCTCGAACAGCAGCTGCGCCACGCGGTGAAGATGGACGCGCTGGGCCGCCTCGCGGGCGGCGTGGCCCACGACTTCAACAACCTGCTCTCGGCCATCCTGGGCTTCGCCGAGTACGCGCGCGACTCGCTCCCGGCGACCGAGCCGGCCGTCGCCGACATCGAGGAGGTCATCCGCGCCGGCCTCCGCGCGGCCGACCTCGTGCGGCAGCTGCTCACCTTCTCGCGCACGCGGTCGACCCCGGCGCAGGTGCTCGACGTGGGGCCGCTGCTCGTCACGACCCTGCCGATGCTGCGCCGGCTCGTGGGCGAAGACGTCCTCGTCCGCCACTCCTGCCCCGCCGACCTCTGGCCCTGCCGGGTCGACCCGGGCGCGCTCGAGCAGGTCGTGGTCAACCTGGTCGTGAACGCCCGCGACGCCATGCCGCGCGGCGGCGCCATCGACGTCGAGGTGCGCAACGTCACCCTCGACGACGAGCTCGCCCACGCCCGCGGCCCGCGCGTGGGCCCCGGCGACTACGTGCTGCTCTCGGTCTCCGACGAGGGCGGGGGGATGTCGCCGGAGGTGCAGGGCCAGGTCTTCGACCCCTTCTTCACCACCAAGGAGGTCGGCAAGGGCACCGGCCTCGGGCTGAGCACCGTCTACGGCATCGTGCGGCAGGCCGGCGGCACGATCACCCTCTACTCCGAGCTCGGCCGCGGCACGACCTTCCGGGTCTACCTGCCGCGCGCCGGGGCCGTCGTCGAGCGGCCGCACGCGGCGCGCGCCGCCACGCCGCTCGGCGACGAGACGATCCTGCTCGTCGAGGACGACGCGGCCGTCCGGTCGGCGGCGCTGCGGGCGCTCCAGCGGCTGGGCTACACGGTGCTCGAGGCCCACGACGGCGACAGCGCCCTCGCCCGCTGCCGGTCCTACCCCGGGTCGATCGACCTGGTGCTCTGCGACGTGGTCATGCCCGGCCGCCCCAGCCCCGAGGTCGTCGACGAGCTCCAACGCGAGCGGCCCGGAGTGCGCGTGCTCTACATGTCCGGCTACACCGAGCGCGCCGCGCGGGAGCGGGGAGGCCTGCCCGCGGGCGCCGTCGTGGTCGAGAAGCCCCTGTCGCCCGACCGCCTCGGTCGGGCCGTGCGCGAGGCCTTCGCCCGACGCTGAAGGGTCCCGGGTCGAGCGCTCAGGCCGCGATCGTGGCGCGCATCCGCCGGATCGCCTGGAGGTGGAGCTGCGAGACGCGCGACTCGGTGACCCCGAACTGGAGGCCGATCTCGCGGAAGGTCTGGCCCTCCTCGTAGTGCATCGCGAGCATCTGCTGCTCGCGCGCCGACAGGGCGGCCGCGGCGCGCGTGAGCTGCGCGCGGCGCTGGCGCGCGTCGAGGGCGGCGTCGG
>JAQBQI010000858.1 GCA_028287085.1 Myxococcaceae bacterium | reverse complement strand
GATCCCGCCGCGCGGATGCCAGACGGACATGCCGGAGCCGATCTCAGCCGGAAACGAGAAGAGGTCAAGTTCGGCGCCGAGCTTCCGGTGATCGCGCTTGGCGGCCTCCTCGAGGCGCGCCTGGTGGGCACGCAACTCGTCCTTCGACGGCCACGCGGTGCCGTATATTCGCTGCAGCTGCGGGTTCTTCTCGCTGCCGCGCCAGTACGCCGCGGCGATCCGGGTGAGCGCCCAGCCGTTGCCGATCATGCGCGTGTTCGGCAGGTGAGGACCCCGGCAGAGGTCCTTCCAGACGGTCTCCCCGCTTCCCGGATCGATGTTGTCGTAAATCGTGAGCTCGGCACCGCCGACCTCGACATTCTCATTGTCACCGGTGGCGGCCGGAGCGCCCTTGATGCCGATCAGCTCGAGCTTGTATGGCTCGGCTGCGAGCTCGGCGCGCGCGTCGCCCTCGGAGACCACCCGGCGTACGAAGCGCTGTCCTGACCGAACGATGCGCTCCATCGCCTTCTCGATCGCCTTCAGCTGATCCGGCGCGAACGGCTCGGCAACGTCGAAGTCGTAGTAGAACCCGTCGGTCACGGGCGGTCCGATACCGAGCCGCGCGTCGGGGTTGATCGACTGCACCGCCTGCGCCATCACATGCGCCGCGGAGTGGCGGAGGATCGCGAGGCCGTCGGGCGAGCCGATCGCAACCGGCTCGACGGTGTCGCTCTCGGAGACGGTGGCGGCGAGGTCTTTCAGCTCGCCATTCACCCGCATCGCGACCACGGATCGGTCGGAGAAGAGGTCGAAGCCGGTCTGCGGGTCGCTCATTCCCCCCACTGTACCGGCGCTCGCAAGCGGCTCAGGCGCGGAGTGCCTGCACCGCCCGACGGCTCTCGAGCCGGAGCTCCAGCTGACTCATCACCATCGCGGCCAGGTCCTCGAGATTTGCGACGTCGTCGCCTTCAAGCTGACGCGGCTCGAAGTCCAGCACGCACAACGTGCCCAGGTTGAAACCGTCCTTCGTGGTGAGCGGTACGCCGGCATAGAACTGCAGTCCGAATTCGCCGGCGACGAGAGGGTTCGCCAAGGTTCGGGGATCATCGCGGGTGCTGTTCACGATCCATGGCTCGTTGTGCAGGATGGCTGAGGCGCAGAGCCCGGGATCGCGGTCGATCTCTTCGACGTCGACGCCGTGATGTGACTTGAACCAAATTCGGTCGTGATCCACGATGCTTACGATGGCGATCGGCGCCTTCAGCAGCCTGGCGGCGAGCGCGGTGATCGTGTCGAATGAGCCGTCTGCCGGGGTGTCGAGAATCTGGTAACGGCGCACCGCCTCCATGCGTTCCGCCTCGTTCTCCGGGATCAGCGTCGGTTCCACGGCCTGTTTGCGGTCGAGCTGATCGAAGGCGATGCGGCGAAGACGCACGATGACGTCACGCAGCAGCGGCCGCTCCGCTGGGTTGCGCGTCGTCATTGCAGCGAGCAGCTCCCGCCACTGCGCGCCGATGGATTCCGGTATCTCCGGGTCGGAGACGAATCGGGCGACGAGCGTCTGCACTGCGTCCCCTGGGAAGGCGACCGCACCGGTGAGGCACTCGATGAGCACCAGACCGAGCGAGTAGACGTCGCTCGCCGCGCTGACGGTGTCGCCATTCGCCTGTTCAGGGCTGATGTAGGCCGCCGTGCCGGCGGTGCTACGAGGCAGGTCGCCGATGTCGACGCCCGCGCCGAGGTCACTCAGCTGTGCGATGCCGAAGTCGGTGAGCTTCGCGCGCTGACGGGTGTCGTCCTCGCCGTACCGCACGAGCAGGATGTTCGCGGGTTTGACGTCCCGGTGCACTACACCGCGGCCGTGGATGTATTCGAGCGCCTCGGCGATGTCGTAGCCGACATTCGCGGTCTCGGCAATCGACAGCCGACCCCCTTTCAACCGCGACGTCAGGTCGGAGCCCTCCACGAGCTCCATCACCAGGAACACGTGCGGCGGGTCGTCATCGGTCGACCCGAGCCCGGCGTCGAGTAGCGTGACGAGGTTGTGGTGACTGAGCCGGGCGAGAAGCTTCGCCTCATAGAGTTGCCGTGCGGTGTCCGTCTCGTCGAGTGCATTGGCGTCGAAGATCTTCACCGCGACATCCCGCTCCAGCACTTCGTCTGTCGCGCGGTAGACGGCCCCAGCGCCACCTCTGCCGAGGAGCTCGAGTACGCGATAGCGTCCCTGAAGCAGCATGCCGACCGCGTTCCCTGATATCCGCAACGCGATCCCCCGTCCGTAGGACACCGAGTCTATCGACGGGGTGCCCGCGTTCAACGCGGCCGGTGAGACGTGATACAGGTGGTGCAAAATGAGAGAGTGTGCGGACGCTTCGCGGTGACCAGAGAGACCCCAGACCTTCTGGGCGTGCTCGAGGGGCTCGGCTCGGTGACCGAAAACTACAACGTCGCGCCCACGGAGCCGGTGGCAGCGCTGCGTGAATGGCATGGCGAACGGCAGTTCGAGACGCCGAGGTGGGGCTTCGTGCCGTCCTTCTACAAAAGCTTCAGTCAGCGACCGCAGCCCATCAACGCTCGGGTCGAGACGGTCGCCACGAACGGCATGTTCCGCAAGGCGTTCGCGAGTTCGCGGTGCATCGTTCCCGCCCGGGGATATTACGAGTGGCAGGTGCGAGCCGACGGCAAGCAGCCGTTCTTCATCTCCGCTCCGGATTCGGCCCTCGCCATGGCGGGTGTGATGACCGCGTGGCCCGATCCGCAGAAAGCGGATGATGACCGCGCAAAGTGGCGGCTTTCGGTGGCGATCATCACTCGGGACGCCCACGTTGCGCCCGGGGAGGTGCATGACCGGATGCCGGCCTGCCTCATTCCCGACTCGTATGACGACTGGCTCGGCGGCCATCTGAGCCCCGACCAGCTACTGTCGCTGCTCGACCGTGCGTCGGCGGAGGTTGCGCATGACCTAACCCACTGGGAGGTGTCGCGCGAGGTGAACAACGTCCGCAGCTCCGGTCCGCACTTGATCGAGCCGCTCCGCTGCGAGCCGAAGTCAATCCAGCCGTGACGTTGCCTGAGAGCATCGGGACAATCCAAACCCAGCGGGACGTGGCGACCTAATCTGCATGAGTGGACGCTGGTGGAGACGGCCGTGAGCAACCGTGGATCGGGACGCGTTGCCCCGATTGTGGGCGCGAGCTCGACATGGAGCCGATCGCTGCTGAAGCCGTCGAGGGCATGGCCCACCTCACGATCGTCTATCTCTGCCGATTGCACGGCCCTGTCGCGCTCGTCGACCCGGAGTAATCGGGTCCCGACGGCGTGGCCCCTGCAGACACGTTTCGTAGCGTTACGCCATTGCTTCGGCAAGCCAACGCTCTCGGCGTGTCAAGTATTGAAGGTGTTCTCTCAGTAACGAATACTGTTGCAAAGGGGGACTCATGATAGATCTTCA
>JAQBQI010000843.1 GCA_028287085.1 Myxococcaceae bacterium | reverse complement strand
CGACGACCCGCTGAAAGCCCGCGATGCGGGCTTTCGATGGAGGGCATCATCCGCCATGGTTGCCGCGGGCTTCAGCCCGTCGGCACAGCGGGCGTCGTGCCCGGACAAGTTCACCGGCCGCCTGAATTATGGGCAGCGTCTCCCGGAGGCGCCACCGTCTGCGCGCAGGCGCAGAGCGCGAGCCCCGCGGGTCGGGGCGCGCGGCTCAGGGACACGCCGGGCGCGGGCTCATCCCCGCCACGGCGCAGGCACTCGCGAGCGCGACGGCGTACATCGCGGAGTCCGAGAAGAGCGTCGAGGCGCGGGCGATGACCGCCGTGCCGGGAAGCGCCAGCGCGGTCGGCGATCGCGAGGTCGCCGTCGGCCACGTCCAGGGGTTTAGCGGCGACCGGGACGCGTTCGTCCGGGGAGTGACTTCACCCGCAGGTTCCGGGGCGGAATCCGCTGAAGCCGATGCACTCCAGGCCCGGGCAGCAGGCGCCGGTGCAGCTCGCCCCCGCCCGGCGGCACGTCGAGGGCACATCGACGCCTGCGTCGACACCCGCGTCGGCCGCGCACTGCGACGGAGGCGGCGCGGCCGCGGAGAGCGAGGCGAGGTCCCAGCCGCACCCGGTGTTCACCGTGCTGAAGTTGCGGCTGTAGACGTTCGCGCAGACCGAGCAGGTCACGAAGCTCCCCGTGCGCACCGCGTTGCGGAAACAGGTGCAGGTGGAAGGTCCCGGCGCCGTCGTGCACTGGATCTGGTAGCTCGCGCCGTCCGAGCAGCTCCTGAAATCCCAGTCGCAGACGCCGTTCTGCCCGGCGCCCCCATAGGAACTGCACGAGACGCTCGTGGGCGCCGGGCTGCCGTCCCCGCCGCACGCGGAGATCGCGCCGAGCGCCAACGCGAGCAGGATCCAGGCGGGGGCGGGTGGGGCGACCATCGAGGCGAGGAGGGTAGTCGCACTCCGGGGTGGCACGCGAGACCGGCGCCATCCCCTCGCATCTCCCGACGACACGCGCCTCGCTCACGGGCTGTCGTCGACTGGCCCCCAGCACGCCGAGCCGCGGATCACGCGGCGCCGCGCATCGAAGGTCAGGATCTCCATGACCAGCTTTCTGCCGACGCTGCGGTAATGGATGACGATGCTGTCGACGCCCGCGTAGACGTCGATCAACTCGAAGCGGAGGGGCGGCTGCGCCGTCGCGAGCCCGCGGCCCCAGTAGGCCGCCACGGCCGGCTTGCCGCGCAGCACGCCGCTCGGATCGAGCCCGCGCTCGACGATGAGCGGCGAAGACATCTCGAAGTCGTCGGCGTAGTGCGCGAGGATGCGCGGGAGGTCGTGGGCGTTCCAACCCTCGCACCACTCCTGCGCGAAGGCGCGGGCCCACGCGTCGTCGATCACGACGGACATCCGGCGCTCGTAGCACGCGCATCACGGTCAGACACACCGGCCGGGCGGCTCGTCCAGCGTCGGTCTCGGGAGCCGGCCAGTGGCGTCAGACACAGGTCTGCCCGTTGGCGTGGCGCTGAGCGACGCCGTGGCGCTGTCCGTGGCCACCGTAAACTGACCCATCTTGGCCGACACTTCGCGGTTCGCGTTGAGGGTAGGTCAGGCTGTCCGCCGCTCGCCGACGGGACCCATCAGAAATCTCCGCTTCCTTACAGTCGCCAACATCGAAGAGCGCTGCGAAGATCCCCGCGGCGCCGTCGTCTTCGGCCGCGCGCCGCGCCTGAGCGCCGCGAAGGCCGTCTCGCACGGCTACGTCCAGAGCGCCTGACGGCAGAGCGCGTACCGCGGACGTCACACCCCGGGCGGGACGCGCTCATCAGACCAGTGACCGCGCCGAGCGGGTGAGCAGGCCGCGAGACGGTCGCCCGCTGATCGTCGCCTCCGTCCGCTGCGCCGTGGAGTCCAACGGCGCGCGCGATCTGCCGTGCGGCGCTTCGAGGTCGGGAGCGAAGGCGATTACCTCGCGGTCTGCCCCGGCGTCGGCGCGACCCGGCGCGGCGGCGGCCGACTCCCGCGCACGGTGTAGCGGTAGCGTGCGACGACCTCGGCCGGCTGCGCGACGGGGTGGAAGCGCGCGTGGCCGAGGCCCTCCACGAGGCACGGCAGCGCGCCCTCCGGCGCGTCCTCCGCCGCCACGCCCGCGACCGACCCGTCGCGCGCCACGGCGACGCGAACCGGCGCGTCGAAGGGCGTCGCGAGCCGCACCCGCTCCAGGCACCGGAGGACCCAGCCCTCCGCGACCGTGAGCCAGATGTGCGCGTCGCCGGGGGGGACACCCGTGAGGCGCTCGGGGTCGGCGAAGTGCCCCTCACGGGCCGGCGAGCCGATCGTGCCGACCGCCTCCGCATCGGCCGCCGGCGCAGGAGGGCCGGCGCTGGTCGCGGTGCCCGCCATGAGTTCACGGAGGTCCGACGCGCTGTCCGTGGGCCCGAGGAGAAACGCCGACGGGACCCCCCCATCCCTTCGGAACGAGTCGCCGCTCAGGGGCGCCCTCGGTGGACGGAGCCACAGGCGAGCACCGCCGGCGTCTCGGCGTGGCTGGGCGTCGGCGTCAGCGCAGCCGGCGGCATGGAGACCGAGCGCGAGCACGAGCGCGGCGTGGAGGGTGTTCATCGGCCGCCACGGTACGCGGCGACGCGGCCGGGCGCTCTCACCGGAGTCACCGGTCTGGGGATGAACAGCCGCACTTCGTCGGATCCCGCGGCCCTGACACTGCGGAATCCGACGGCGGAGTGAGGCCGAGCGCGTCCGCGGCCGCGCAGAGGTGAGCAGGGCGAGGTCGTCGAGGGCGGCGTCGATCGCGATCCTCGTGGCCTCCCAGGCGCGGCGGACCTCACGCCTGCAGCGCGGGCAGGGCGCAGTCGGCGGGCTGAACCGCACCTCGTGGAAGGCGAAGGGGACCTGCAGAATTGTCGATTTGCTCATCCCGAAGGATGCGCCCGCCCACCGCAGGGTAGCTCGCGGCGGCCGCATGACCCACCCTCAACACGAACCGCGGAGTGTCGGCCAAAGTGGGTCAGATCCTGGTGGCCATTGACACACCGGGCATGATCGTGGTCGCCCCGATCGAGCCGCGCTGACCCGTGCGCCCGCTTGCGTCGCGGTGTCGAAAGTCCCCGTGATACGGTCGCAGCGTTCACGGGAGGGTTTGATGTCTAGGTCACTTCTTGCGGGGCTCTTCGTCGCTGCGTTCGTGGCCGGCTGCTCGCCGAGCGGGGTGGGCCTGCCCTCCAGCGATCTGGGCGCTTCGGGCGACCAGCCATTCGCCGACGTCGACGCGGTCGTAGGGTCGGACGGCTCCGCCGAGAAGGCATGTGCGTCGGACCGCGAGTGCAGCGCCAGCGGGCGCGTCTGCAGCGTCGAGACCGGCCAGTGCGTCGGGTGCAACGTCCAGGGGGACTGCGCGGAACCGCTGGTCTGCCTTCGGCACGCCTGCCAGGCTGTCCGCCGCTGCACCGGGTCGACCATGTGCCCTGGACAGGTCTGCAGTCCCGCACTCGGACTCTGCGTCGACTGCGTCTCCGACATCGATTGCCCCAGTACCCAGCGGTGCGCGGGCAACCTCTGCATCGATCGCCCGCGCCCCTGCGTGTCCGATCGCGACTGCAGCGGGATGGGGCAGGTCTGCAACGCGGCGCTGGGCTACTGCGTGGCCTGCAACGCCGACGGCGACTGCGGGGTCGGGCGGTTCTGCACCCCCTCGAACGTCTGTGCGCGCCAGGTCTGCGTCCCCGCGCAGGCGACGTGCGTCGACGCGAGCCGCCAGCGGACGTGCGACGCGCGCGGCGCGGCGTTCACCGAGACGACCTGCGCGAGCGGCCAGTCCTGCCGCGGCGGCGGCTGCATGGCGAACGCGTGCGCCCCAGGCACGACGAGCTGCGATCCCGCGACCCGCGATCGTGTCCTCTGTCGCGCCGACGGCAGCGGGAACGCGGCGATGCCCTGCGGCGAGGCCCGGTCCTGCCGGGGAGGCGACTGCTTGGCGCGGACGTGCCTTCCGGGCTCGGCGACCTGCGCGTCGAGCGCAACGCGGAGCGTCTGCGACGCCGACGGACTCGGGACGACCGCGGTGCCGTGCGCTGCGGGGCAGAGTTGCACCGGCGGCGCCTGCGTGGCGCAGTCGTGCACGCCGGGGAGCGCGACGTGCCTCGACGCAGCCACGCGCTCGGTGTGCAGCGCCGACGGACTCGGGACGACGCCGACGCCGTGCGGGGCCGCCCAGCGATGCATGGCCGGCGCGTGCCGCGACCTCGCGTGCGCGCCGGGCGCCTCGTCGTGCGTCGACGCGCGCACCGTCCGCGCGTGCAGCAGCGACGGTCTCACGTCGATCACGCTGACGTGTCCTGGAAGCTCCACGTGCGCGGCCGGGGTGTGCTCGTCGTGGGTGTGCACGCCTGGGGCGACCACGTGCGCGAGCGGGACCTCGCGGACCACCTGCTACAGCGACGGCCTCGGGAGCACGGTGGCACCGTGTCCGACGCCGCCGAACGCGAGCGCGCCGACGTGCAGCGGCATGGGGGCCTGCGGGTTCGCGTGCGACGCCGGCTACGGGGACTGCAACGCGGCCGCCGCGGACGGCTGCGAGACGACGCTCGCGACGAATTCGACCCACTGCGGGGGCTGCGGCCGGGCGTGCCCGGCGCGCGCCAACGCGACCGTCGCGTGCGCCGCCGGGGCGTGCGGCTTTGGCTGCAACGCCGGCTACGCGGACTGCGACCGCGACCCCGCCAACGGCTGCGAGGCCAGCTTGTCCAGTCCGGCGTCGTGTGGGTCGTGCGGGAATACCTGTGCGACGGGGCTCGCGTGCGTGGCGGGGGGATGCTCCGCCTCGGTCACCGGTGAGATGTCGTACACGACGGCGGGGACCTTCTCATTCGTCGTCCCCGCGGGCGTGACGTCGGTGAGCGTCGTGGTCGTCGGCGCTGGAGGATCGGGCAGGCCGTCTCCGGCGAGCGGCCCCACCTTCAACAGCGGCGGGGGTGGCGGGGGCGCGCTCTGCTACCGCAACGAAATCCCGGTGACGCCCGGCGCAACCATCGCGGTAGTGGTGGGCGCACCGGGAAGTGGGGGCGGTGGCGGTGGGGCGGCGACCTTCAGCGGGACCCTCGCTGCGGGGGGTGGCGGTGGCGCGCCGGGCACGGCGGGTGGCGCGGGCGGTGTGGGCGTTGGCGGGACCTGTTTCGCGGGAGGCGCGGGCGGGTTCTTCTCGGGAACCGGCATAGGCTTCGGGGCCGGCGGAGGCGGGGCCGCCGGATACGCGGGCGAGGGCGGACGCGGTAGCGGTACGTCGGGCAGCGCTTGCATCAACAACGCGTCCGCCGGCTCGGGCGGCGGTGGCGGTGGCGGTGGCGGCGTAGGGAACGCGAACAACTGTGGCTACGGCTATGCCGCGGGCGGCGGTGGGGTCGGCCTGCGCGGCCTCGGTGCGAGCGGTGGGGCGGGTGCGTCCTTCTGCATGTGTACCTTGACGAACGGCAGGTACTGGGGATTTCCCGGCGGTGGCGGCTCGGGCGGCGATCCCGGCAACGGCAGCGGGGGACCGACGGGATACAGCGGGAGCGGTGGCAACTACGGCGGCGGTGGTGGCTCGGCGGGCGGCGGGGGCGCGGCCGTCCGCATCATCTGGGGGCCGGGCCGGTCGTTTCCGAACAACGCCACGTGAGCGGGACTGGAACTGCTCCGCAGGGCCCTGTCCTTCGATGTCGACGTGTGCGGGGCGCTCAACGCATCGGGGCGGTTCATGCGCTCCGTGAAGCTATGTGGGTTTAGAGGCAGTGCGGCGTCGGGAAGGTGATGACCGCGTTTCGCACCTCCTGCCGGGCCGTGCCCGCGCCCGTCCCGGCGCTGAAGCCAAACCAGTACGGGGTTCCGACCGGTGCTCCCGGGATGGCGTAGCTCGCGATCGCCACCACGCCGTCGACCTGAACCGTCACCGTGCCGCGGTCGTAGGAAACGGAGGCCGATCGCCAGGCCCCGTTGTTCAGGGCCGGGGCGATCGAACCGCTCCCGACCAGCTGGCGTAACAGGTTCCCTTCCCCGCCACCGTTGCACGTCGCCAGCGTGCCCACCGCAACCTGGTTCGGGGCCGAGTCACCGCAGGCGGCGTTCTGGAAGACGTCGAACTCGGCGGCGTAGCCATCGAGCCCGGCGGCTCCGAGTCCCCCGCCGTGCCCTCCCACCGCGCTCGCGCCTGTGCGCTGGAACACGAACGCCAGCCCGTCGGCGCCCGCGCCGGTGATGCGGAACTCGAAGGTCACGGAGAACTGATCCACCTGCAGCGGGCGCCCGTAGTACGCAGTCCCTCTCTGGTCCACGAGGGCGGTCGTGAGCACGATCGAACCGGTCGACCCGTCCCAGAACGCGGAGCCGTTGAGCGTCCAGGTGCTGGGGACCGCGCTGCCGACCGGGTTGAGTAACGACCCGCAGAGGCCGCCCGAACAGCGGTTTCCGCAGGCGCCGCAGTTCAGCGGGTCGGTGGCGACGTCGAGTTCGCACCCGTCCGCCGCGGCGCCGTTGCAGTCCGCCCGGCCGGACGCGCACGTGTACCCGCAGACGCCCGCGCCCGTGCACGTGGCGATCGCGTTCGCCGGCGGCGCGCAGGGCGCGGGCGCGTACCCGGTGCCGCCGCCGTTGCAGACCTGCGCGTTCGTGGCGTTGGCGCAGCTCCGCTGGCCGGCGACGCAAGCGCGGCAGGAGCCGGCGAGGCAGCTCTGTCCCGCCGGGCACGCTCGCCCGCAGGCCCCGCACGCGGTCACACTGGCGTTCAGGTCGCTCTCGCAGCCGTCCGCTGCGACGCCGTTGCAATCACCGAAGCCCGCGTTGCAGGTGAAGCCGCAGGCGCCCGCGCCCGAGCAGGTGGGCGAGTTCGCGTTCGCCGGCGTGGGGCAGGGGGACGGTGACGCCCCGAGGCCGTCGGCGTTGCACACGCTGCGGGAGGTCGCCGACGCGCACGTCGCACTCCCGGGGGTGCAGACCCTCGCCACGCACGCCCCGCCCTGGCAGCTCTCGTTCGTGCCGCAGGGGGTCATCGTCGCGCCCAGGCCGTCGGCGTTGCACACGCTGCGGGCGGTGACCGACGCGCAAGTCGCCGCGCCCGGCATGCACGTCCGCGCCACGCAGGCCCCGTCGCGGCAGCTCTGCCCGTCCGCGCAAGGCGCGGGCGTGTACCCGCCGCCGTCGGAGTTGCAGAGTCGTCGGCCGCCGGTCGCAGGGTCGCAACTCGCCGCGCCGGGGACGCAGACCGGCGACTGGCAGCGGCCGTCCCGGCAGGTCTGCCCCGCCGGGCACACGGTCACCAGGATCTCCGAGCCGCGGCCGTTGCAGGTGCGCTGCCGGGTCGCGTCCTGACAGCTCGTCTCCTCCGGCGTGCAAGCCTGACGCGCGCAGGTGTGGCTCGCGTTGCAGTAACGCCCGCTCGAGCAGTCCGTATCCGCGTTGCAGCCGACGCAGTGCGCGAGGGCGGTGTTGCACACCATGCCCATCTCCGAGCACTCGCGGTCGGAGCTGCAGGGCGGCGGTCGACGGACGCAGACGCCGGCGGCGCACTCTTCGGGCGCGGGGCAGTCCCGGTCGGAGTCGCAGTCCACGCAGAAGCCGAGTCGCGCGGAGCAGACCTGTCGCGGGCACATGACCGAGGACGTGCAGCGCGTGACGGACTGGCAGGCGTTGCGCAGGCACACCAGGGCGCCCGCGCAGTCGTCCTGCGTGTTGCATCCGACGCAGAGGCCCTGCTCGAGCTGGCAGACCATCCCCATCGCCGAGCAGTCGCGGTCCGACGTGCACGCGGAGGCGCCGTCCGTCGGCGCGACCTGCGCGTCGCCCACCGAGGCGGCGTCGCCGGCGGGTGCGTCCGGCGCGGCCCCGAGGTCGGCGGCGCCGGAGTCGTATCGCGGTTGCAGCGGGGCGGTGGAGGTCGGAGTGCACGCGGCGAGGAGCGCGACGAGCGGAAGGCATGGGAACGTCTTCGGGTTCGACACCGGCATCCTCCACATGGGCGCGAACGTAACCGGTTCCAGATGTTAGGTGTCAGGCAAGAGGCCCCGATCGGGCGGCGAGTCTGGACCCGGGTCGCTGCTACTGCGTGATGGACGGTCCGAGGTCAGGGCTCCGGTAGCGCCGGGCCGGCGCCGGTGGGGAGTGGTCCGCGGTCGCCGCGGCCGAAGCGGTCAGGTGCTCGTGCCGCGTGAGGCGCTGCGCGTCACGCCGACGACCGAGGTCGGCGTCGGGTGAGTGGAGGTCGTCGGGCCGCTCGCGTTCGAGAGCGCGGTCTCCTCCCTCGTCATTCAACCCGCGGCGTTGCTCTCGTTCGCCGGAGGCATCCTGGTCCTGTCGCCGCGCATGGTGCGCGGGATCCGCGCGGTCCATCTCGCCGCCGCGACGGGGACGGTCGTCGGCGAGGTGCGGTGGGGCTGGAACGTCCTCCCGACTCCCGCGCCCCGTGCGACCTCGATGCTGACCGACGAGGAGTCGTGGTTGGCGGTCCACCGGGAGGACGACCCTCCCGTCCCGACCGACACGGGCAGCCATGTGATTCGCCATCGAGACCGTCCGATGCACTCCCGTCCAGGCGGCGGAGCGACACTCTCGCTCCGCATGGCCGAGGCCCTGCGCTACTCGATCACGGACACGGCGCGGGGCTGGGTTCAGCTGCGCTACGGCTGGAGCGACGGGAGCCGCATCCTGGGGTGGCTCTCGAGGAGCGGCGTGTTCGCAACCACGGGAACGGGCAGTGGGCAGGGCTACGGGGCCGGCGCCAGGCGTGGATTGAACGGGCGGTGGTCCGCGATGCCGATGATGCAGATCTGCCGGGCACCTACGAAGTGTTCGTCGGCACGGACAACCCGACGAGGCCTTCTCACATCGCGAACACCCTCGGGCGCGTCGGGTGCGTGTTCGTGCCCTGATCGGGACGGAGCGACGCCCGCCGCTCCTCGCCTCGTCGCGACGAGGTGCCGTCCGCGTGGCTCAACGTCGTGGGATTCCGCCGCGTCGTCACTCGACCGTCGACCGCGATCGAGGTGACCGGACGGTTCGGACCGGTCGCGGCCACCGCGACGTCGGCGTACCCATCACCGTCGAAGTCTGGGACCGTTCTCCAAGAGGTGTTGACCGGGGCGCTGCGCGCGCCGCCGGTGAACTGCCACGTCGGGCCCGGCACCTCGCCGACGCGGGCCTGTCGTCACCCCGCAGGCGCCAGTGCCAGACGCCCGGCGAGAGTTCCTGCACGGGCGTGAACGTCGCGTCCGCGACGTCCAGTTCGATCAGGGCGTCCCGGCAGGCTCACTTCCGGTGTCAGGGATACTGCGGACAGGATCGCGGGCAGTTGGTTCGCAGGCAGGTCATGAACGCGTTGGATTGCGAGGTGGCGGGCCACGCGCGGGTACACCCGCTGCGGCAGTCCTCTGGGAACGTTCCGGTGCAGCGGTCGAGGCACCTGAAACGTTCCAAACAGAAGACGCTCGATTGGCACGCGGTGTCGGAATCCCGGCACAGCGTCGTGCGGCACGCAGTGCACGAAATCGGCGGCCCCGCATCGACGGGAACGTCGGGGCCCGTGTCGGCGCGCCCGCCGTCGACTCCGGCGTCCGCGGGAACGTCCCGTCCGATGTCACCCGGAACGACGTCGGGACCCGTGTCGACGCCGGCATCGATGCGCGCATCGACCGGAGCCGCGTCCACGCCCGCATCGACGCGCTGGACGTCAGGCGACCCCGCGTCGACCGTCACGACGTCATCGCTCGCGTCGGCGACGGCGTCCTGCGCAGTCTTCGGGGCGTCGGCGACGATCACGTCGCCCGCGGCGTCGAGGGGCGTGCCGGGTCCTCCGGGGGCGTCGTTGCACGCGCCGAGCGCGATCGTGAGGTGGAGCGCGAGGAAGGGGGCGAGGTGTCCGGGCCGCATCGGGCCGCGTTGCTATCACTGCCAGGTGAGCGAGTCGACGTAGGGCGAGCGGAGGGTCTCCTGGTCGCGTCACTTCACGGAGATGGGAAAGTTCTGGCCGGGCGGCTCGTCCGGCGTCGGTCTCGGGAGCCGGCCAGTGGCGTCAGACACAGGTCTGCCCGTTGACGTGGCGCTGAGCGACGCCGTGTCGCTCGTTGACGGATCGAGCGCAGCGTCGAGTGACTTGTGAGTTGGCGCGCCGCCATGCGCGCGCTGCTCATGCGGCGTGTCGCGCGGACGGGATGGGCGCGGCTGCACGGCGATGGGCGCGTCGCAGCGGTGCGAGGGCCTCGACCTGAGCGAGCAACGGCCTGACCCCCAACGCCACCCGCGCGGTGCGCAGGATGTCCTCAAAGCTCACCGTGGCCCTGTGGCCATACCAGGGCGGTTGGGCACCACGGCCCGCAGCCCACGCGCGGACTGCTCCCAGAGCCACAACACCAGCACCCCGTACAGCAGCCCCACGCACGGCGCCGTGCGTCGCACCGCCCTCTCCGCTCGCGGCCGCGACGCGTACTCCCGAGAACCCGCGGAACGTGTCACCGATCGTGAGACGTTCCGCTCGACTCCGTCGGGAGTCGCGCCCGTCGCGAAACCCGTCACCGCGCAGGAAACAGTTCAGCGATGTCGCAAATCGATCGTCGGGCGGTGCGGCCCTCGAAGGCATCGGCGCGGGCTGAGCGACGACGACCGCGCTGCCACCGGCGCGACCTCGCCGACGCGACGCCTTGCGGGCGGCCTCGCCGGCGCACTACGGTGCCGCGTCATGGGAACACCGACGGGCCCGCACCATGGCCGCTAGTCGCGAAGAGAACCTGACCCTGGTGAGCGCGGCGCTCGGTCGCTCGCGCCGCGCGATGGTCATCCTGGCGGTCGTGGTGTTCGGGTTGGGCGGGCTGTGCTCGCTGGCCCTCGACGAGCACCCGACGACGGGAGCGATCGTGATCGTCGCGCTGGTCGCGGGCTTCTTCGCGATGCTGGGCGTCCTGCTGCTGTGGGTGGGCTTCGTGAAGAACAGCCCGCAGCGCTCGCCGCTCGTCGTGGCGCTGCGCGAGCGGCCCGACGACGTCGTGTGGATCTACCTGCAGGACGTGGCGGTGGACGTCAGTGGCATCGCGGCGCCGGTGCAGGACGCCAACGTGATCGCCAACCTGCGCGACGGCAGCACCGTGGCGATCACCGTCCAGAAGTCGCAGGCGCCGGCCCTGCTCGCCGCGCTCGCCGCGCTCGCGCCGGGCGCCGCCACGGGGTTCAGCGAAGCGCGGCAGGCGCAGTTCAAGGGGTCGCCCGGCTCGCTCGCGGGCACCGGCCCAACCTGAGCGCGGCGAGTACCGCGAAGTGATGACCTCGGTGCGCGCCACGCCCGGCGTCACCGGCGCGGCGCCCTTCCTCATCAACCCGATGATGATCACCCGCGGCGAGAACATCGCCGGCGTGCTCGTCAAGGGCGTCGACCCCGAGCTGCTCGGCCAGGTGCTCGACCTGCCCTCCTACATCGTCCAGGGCTCGCTCGACGGCCTCCGCCCCGCTGCCATGCCGGGAGCTTCGCGGTGTATCCGACCACTCCGCCGTACCCACGAGGAGAGCTCGCTGGCGCACCGTGCGCAAGATCGAGGACGAGTACCTCGCCCTCCACCGGGCGTGGGCCCTCCTGACCGCTGTCGCCGACCGCCGCCGGCGGTGCGCTTCACAGAAGAAACCTCACCCCCAGAATCGCCACCACGGTCGGCGCGGGGGCGGTGGCGCCTCCGGGGGCTCGTCATCCTCCGACTGACAGCTGAACAACTGGGTCCCGCCGCACTGCGGGCAGAACGCCGTGAACATCGTCACGACCGCGTCGGGCGGGGTCTGGGGGAAGCGGGTTCGGCCCATGACCGAGGGCGGGTCGAGGCCCTCGAAGAACCCGCACCGGTCGCACGGAGCGACGCCCCAGGCCGGTCGCTCGGCGAGGTAGGCGGGCGTCACGAGCAGCGGGTGATCGAGGCCGGGCGCGGCGATGAAGCGGACGGTGTCCCCGGCCCGAAGCGAGGTCAGGTGGGTCGGTCGGTTGAGGAGCCGCCCGAGGTACACGACGTCGAGGAGCCCCCAGTCGCGGGTGGCCATCGCCGCGCGGTAGCCGGCGTCGTGGTCGGGGACGGTCCGCACCTGGCGGAGCGGGCCGGCTTCGACGCCCGTGACGGTGACCCAGCAGACCTCGGGCTGGCGCTCCGTCCGCCGCGGCTCACCGTCATGGCACATCACCTGGAGGTCGTCGGGGTGGTCCGAATGGAACTTCTCCGCGAGGGCCGGATCGTCCCGCCAGGGGTGCGGAGCGCGGTCGATGATCATGGCAACACCGTCGGGGGCGCGGCCGAATCTACGCGAGCGGCGACGACGATGCGCGTCACGCCGCCCAGCCGGATGAACCCGTCGCGACGGAGGGCCTCGGCCTCACGGGCGGCGCGCTCGGCGGCCATAGCGAGCATGTCGGCGGAGAGGTCGACCCCGAGCACCGACCCGACCGGGCCCACGCGGTGCGCGGCCGCGATGGCCGGCTCGCCGCGCCCGGCGGCGAGGTCGAGCACGCGCATGCCGGGACCGACGCGGGCGAGGTCGAGCATCCGGGTGCACAGCGGGGCGGTGAGGCGCGCCTCCGCGGCGTCGTAGGTGCGCCAGACCTCGTCGGCGGTGGGGACGGGGCGCCGGGAGGTCATCGCCCGTCGAGGGTCTCACGTCGGGAGACGGTGTCGATTCCCACAAAGATCCGTCGGGCTCGGACGTGGTAGCGGTCGAAGGCGTTTCCCCATGAGCGAAGCCGCTGACGCGCGCCCGCTAGCGCCCCGCGCACTGGACACCCGGCGCTGGTGGGCGCCCTGCGGGGTCGGAAGGAGGAGCTCGACGCGGTGGACGAGTGGCGCGAGCTGTCGCGGGTGCAGACGGCCGTCGAGCGGGCGTCGCGGCGCCACGGCGCTGCGGGCGGACCTCTGCGACGTGGTGTTCAACCGGGTCACGGACTGGGCGGTGACGCTCTTCAACGACCGCGGGGAGAGGCCGATGGCGCACGAGGCGTTTCGCTGGGTGAAGGCCCGCGCCAAGGTCGTCGGCAACCACGAGACGTGGGAGCTCGCCTGCAAGAACGAGAAGGCCGGCTGGCGCTGAGTCGGCGGGGGTGGGACATCGCGACGATTCGCTGAGCCAGCGGCCACGGTGCGTGCGCCGCCGACGGCCCAGCCCCGCCGCGACCGACCCGGGGCGCGACGAGGTCACCCCCGCGGGGCAGCGCCACCCCTCCGGCGACCCGCGCTTCGCGCCCTTCGCGGCGGCGCAGTTCCTGGTGCCGGCGGCGCTCCAGCAGTGGTTCGTGACGCTGCCGCTGGAGGAGCGGGCGCGCTACCGGGAGGCGGGCGCCACCATCTCGGCCCGCACGCGCGCCACCCACGCGGCGACGGCCTCGCGCGGCGCGCCGGTCTCGCGCTGGAGCACGCCGACGACGGTCTCGTCGTCCTTGGTGCGCAGCAGGTTGACGGCGTACTCGCGCTGGTCGTCGAGCGCCGCGAGCGCCGAGCCCTCCGCCGTCGGCACCCGCAGGGTGCGGATCGCGTGATGGACGTTCGCCGCGATGAGGAAGGGCGTGACGACGAGGGAGATGTACCCCCACCAGCCGAAGAGCAGGTTGTGCAGCGTGAGCTTGCGGAAGACCGCGAAGCTGCACCCGCGGCACAGGGTCCCGGTGACGGCGAGGTACTTCCGCATCACGAGCATCCCGGTGTTCTGCCGGTAGTGCACGTCGATCACCGGGCCGCGCCTGCCGCACGCCTCGCAGTGCCCCCGCCTGACCGCCATCGCCCCTCCCATCGCCGCTGCCGACCGATCTACTCCGCCGGGGGTGCCGCGCGCAACCGCGGCCCGCGTGGCGCCCCCGGACGCCCGGCGTCAATGCTCTTCGATGTTGCGACGCAGGTCCCAGCCGAGGCCCATGCCCTCGAACGTCGGGTCGACATACCCGCGCGGCCAGCGAGCCAGCGGCTCTCCAGCGGTGGTCTCCCCGAGGGTGAGGCCGCGCTCGCTCGCGTGCGACGCCCACGCGACCGCTTGGAGGCCCCGTCGCGCCTTCGCTCGATCTGTGCCATTTGCCGTCCGGTGGACCACGAAGCGTTGATCACGGGCGGGCTCCGTGCGCTGCTCGCGAGCGACGGCGACCGGCGCTTCCTGCGCGGGCCGATGCTCGTGCCCGAGACGCGATCGTTCCCCGACCCGTGGTCGCCGGATGCGGAGGGCGTGCACCGGCTGATCCGTCGCATCATGCAGTACGCGGGGCTCGCCGCCGTCCCCTGCGCGGTCGAGCGCTTCGTCTACGACGGTGACCCGGGCGACGGGGATGGCGCCCAGCGAGGCCGGCACGTCGTGGCCTTCTTCGAGGGCGTGCACGACGGCGTGTGCAGGTTCGGCGTGAACTGCGCGCAGCTCGGCGACCCCGAGTTCCTGATCGGCGTCCTCGCCCACGAGGTGGCGCACGCCTACCGCGCCATCCACGGCCTCGTCGTCGAGGACCGCGACGCAGAGGAGGAGCTGACCGACCTGACGACGGTGTTCCTCGGCTTCGGCGTCTTCACGACGAACAACGCGCACCGCACGCGCCGTCACCACGGCTCGGAGTCGACGCGCAGCGGCGGCTACCTGCCGCCGCAGGTCATGGCCCTGGCGCTCGCGACGTGGACGCACGCCCGCGCGCAGGCCGGCGACGCCGACGTCGCGGAGCGCTGGCTGGAGCCGATGCAGCGCGGGATGTTCGTGGCGGCGCTGTCGCGACTCGATCGACGCGCCGTCGCCGCGCGCCTGGGCGTGGCCGGGCTGCGGCCCGAGGCGGTGACGACGGGGCGCGTGCCGTCGGAGGCGCTTCACGACGCGCCGCTGCTTGCCCGCGACGCCGAGCCGATCGACTTCGCGGCGAAGCGCGGAGAGACCTTCCGCGTGCAGGTTCGCGCGTACCGGTGGGCCGTGCCCATGGGCCTGCTCTTCGCCCTGGTGCTTGCGCCCAGCGTCAGCGTCTCGACCGTGCAGGGGATCGCGATCGTCGTGGTCGGCGCCCAGGCGGGCTGGACCGTCGGGCGCGCGCTCTCGTACGACCATTGCGCGCGGTGGGACTGCGGGACTCGCATCCCCCCGGAGGCGGCGTGCTGCCCGTCCTGCGGCGCCGTCGTGCGTGGCGTCCTCCCGAAGGGCATGACCTGGTCGGAGGCGGAAGAGATGCTGCGCCAGGACCGTCTGAAGGAGCGTCGCGCGCGGCGCGCATCGTAGGCGAGCATCCCGCCCGGCAGATCCGCGTGAGCACTCGTCACCCCGCATCGGCGTCCGCCCCGCGCGCGGCCGCCGATGGTGTCGCTCGACGACGCGGACTTCCTCGCCGACCGCGGCATCTTCGGCGACGTGGCGGCGAGCTCGGGGGACAGGCTCAATCGCTCCCGGCGGCCGGTCCCTGGCGCGCCGCGGACGGCACCGTCGTGGTCGGAGCAGACGGGTGGGGCGACGGTCGGGCGGGCCTGCCCGACACGTCGAGAGTCGAGTTCAACGACTGGCGATTGATTCGTGAGCTGTTGGAGGGAGGGGCCCTCTCCGACGTCGCCGCTCGCGGACGACGCCGCGCGGCTGGAGCGGGCGCTGCGCGAGGCCGTCATCGGCGCGGCGCGTGTGGTGGTGCTGACCCACGTTCCGCCCTTCGAGGGGGCGTGCTGGCATCAGGGCGCGCTGTCCGACGGGGAGTGGTTGCCGTGGTACACCTGCGTGGCCGTCGGGGAGGTGCTGTTGCGGGTGGCGCGAGCGAACCCCGCGGCGCGCTTCTCGGTCTATTGCGGACACACCCATTCTCCGGGGGAATATCGCGCGGCCGACAACCTCGTCGTGCACACGGGCGAGGGGAGATACGGGAAGACCTTCGTGCGGGCCGTCCACGCGTAGAGCGGGCGCACCGCCCGTGGTGGCCCTCGAGCGATCTGGACATGATCGGCGGTCGCGGGCGGAGCCCACGGCGGCCTCGCATCAGCGCGGCGTCATCTCGTCGAGCGCGAGTTCCAGGTCGCGCCGCGCGTCCGCGGGCACGGCGCGCTCCAGCAGCCGCACGACCGCCGCGCGGGCCGCGTCCCCCCCGCCGGTCGCCCGGAGCGCCGAGGCGAGGCTGATGAGTTCATCCCCGGTCAAGGGAGGGACCACGTCGGCTCCGGCGAGCGCCGCCAGCGCCTGCCCCGCTGACGGAGGGGCGCAGAGGCCCAGCGCGAAGAGCGCGACGCCGCGACGCCGTGGGTCGGTCAGGGCGCGCTCGATCTCCAGGAGCGCCGACGGGTTTGCGGCGAGATCGGACAGCAGATCCGCCGCGGTGCCTTCGACGTCGTCGAGTCGCACGTGCGAGGGAAGGTCCGCGATTTCGCCCCACGCATCGAGGAGTCTCCGTGCCGTGCTGGCCGGCTCGCCCGCCAGCAGCGCGTCGTGCAACCGGCGCCGGTACTCGGGGTCGCCGAGCGGCCCGAGGGGGCTCGCCAGCTCGATCAACCATTCGCGAGTGGTGCTCACGGCGAGCGAATAAGCCCGTCGATTCGGACCGTCAAACGGTCGACGCCGCGGACGACGCTCTCCCCCCCCCGCCCGATTGCCGGTGAGGTCTTCCGAGATGGCCGGCGGATTGATGGTGACGCTCGCCCCCGCCGCCGAGGGCGGGTCCGCTGGCGTCCGTCGAATCCCGGGGATACACCCGTGGCCGATGTTGATCTGCGCGGTGGGCGACGCCCACGGAGAGTTTGATGCGATGTACGCGGCCGTCGAGGCGCTGGAGTCCGAAGTCGGACGGCGGGTCGCGTGCGTCCTGCACGTGGGCGACTTCGGGGTGTGGCCCGACCCGGAGCACCTCGACGAAGCCACCGAACGCCACGGCGACAGAGGGGGATTTCGCAAGCTGCTGCGCGCGGGAAGCGTCCCGCGCAGGACCGTCTTCATCGCCGGAAACCACGAAGACTTCGACTACCTCGTCGACCGACGATCCAACGAGTTGATCGAGAACCTCGAGTTTCTGCCGTGGGGCGAAGTCGTCACCCTCCGGCACGAAGGGGAGACCGTTCGCGTCGGCGGAATCGGCGGCTGTTACGGCACGAAAGACTACCCCCGCGAGCGCGTGCAGGGCTGGAACCGCCGTCACTACATCGTATCCGACCTGCGACGGCTGGTTCGCAACGCGGGGGACGGAGTCGACATCCTGCTCGTGCACGAGCCGCCCGCGGGCGAGGTGACCGAGTGCCACGCGCCGCCCGGCATGGGCCGTCGCACGTGGCGATTGCAGGGCGAGGGGCAGGCGGAGCTGGTGGCGCAGGTGCGCCCGCGCATCTGCTTTTCGGGGCACATTCACGCGCGCACCGAGCGACGCATCGCGGGCGTGCGCGTGGTGGGGCTGCACAAGGTTCCTGTCCGCGGGAGCTGTCTGTTGTTCGAGATACCGCCCGTCGGTGAGGTGACCGATCTGGCCGAGTGGGGAGGCGCTCCGTCGGCCGACGCCACCCCCGTGCCGGAGGTGTTGTCGGAGAGCGAAATGCTCGGAGAGGAGGCCTTTGCGGAGCTTTCCACGCGATTGACGGCGTGGTCGGACGCGGTGCTCGCGGGCAGGGCGCTCGATCGGGAGGGACGGAAGCGCGCGCATTCGCTCTTGCGAGAAGACCCGATGCGGGCGGTGTTGATGGGCGCGCTGACGGGGGCCGACCTGCGCGGGCTGGTCTTCAAGGGTGACGACGCGCGGGCGCGCGATCAACAGCTCCGCGAGTGGCTCGCACAGCCGTTGCCCGACCCGTCGCGGTTTCAGTAGATCACTTCGCCGGAAGCGTTGATCCGCTCGCGGCGGGGGCTTACCGCGGGGGCGGGTGCGTCGTTGCTGAAGCCCAGATAGGATGGCGCCATGACGTCTCGACCGCGGTCGCTTTCGACCGCACCGCGGAGGCGGAACACGAGGGGATGAATCTCCCCACGAGAGCGATGCGCGTGTTCCTGTGGACCGTCTATTTCCACGCTGCCGCGTGCGCCCGGCGCGGGCCGGCCGTCGACCACGGGGGCGCCGCCCGGCCTGCGCGGGGTGAGATCAACGCCACGCGCGCGGCTGACGCGGCAGGCGCCCCGAGGCACGACGACGTCGCGGCCCGATACGGATGTGGCCAATCGCTCCCCGCGGCGTATGCCTTCTACCCTTCAGAAAACCAGGAGTACCTCACGGACCGGGTCGTGCTGACGCCCCCGCTGGGCTTTCGTCTCGAGCGCGCGAGCCCGGACCATCATGTGACCTGCGAAACCGAGTTGAGCGACTCCCCCTGGGGAAACATCTATCACATCGGCGACATCCGACACGCTCTCACGCGGCCGGGGTTCCTCGCGCTGCTCGTGCCGGACGATGTTTCCTATGGGGAGTCCAGGCCCGGGGCCGCGGCGCCCTTCATCCTCGAACACGCGCGCGGGCGCATCATCATCGGGAGGCCGTGCGCGCCATCCGCCAACGGATGCCGATCGATCCCGGCCGTGCTCGATGGCGTGCGGGAAGTGCTCGAACACGTCTACCGTCACCATCAGCAGCTCTGCACGCTGACCCGCACGGCGCCTCCGTGAAGTCGGAGCCGCGTTCTCCATGACACTCGTCATCAGCCTCGGACTCGACATGGCCTGTTCGCGTTACGAGGAGGGCGTTGGCGATGGGGTGATTCGCGCGGGGGTCCTCGCGTTGCTCGTCGAGCGCGGCTAGAGCGGTGCTCCGACGCGTCTGGTACGCGCTCGGCGACCTCACCCCAACCCCTCTCCATGAATGGAGAGGGGGGTCGGAGGGCCAGGGG
>JAQBQI010000803.1 GCA_028287085.1 Myxococcaceae bacterium | reverse complement strand
CTGGCCGGGGGAGCGGGTGCTGCCGGAGGCGGGCGCCGAGCGGGTCTACACGGCGGTGCGGACGCTGCGGACGATGGGCCTCCGGGGCCTGCTCGTGCGGCGCGACGGGGGCTACGCGCTCGACCCGGCGGTGCCCCTCGCGCAGGGCTGACGATGCCCTCAGTCGCCCCAGAGGGAGGGGGTGCCGAAGAGCAGCCGGCTGAGCTCGGCCGACGCGTTGAAGGCGAGCGGGATCGTTCGGGCGAGGCACCCGGTGTCGAGCGGCGCGCGCGGGTCGCGCAGGAACTGCAGCTCGAGTTCGCGCCCGCAGGTGGTGCTCGTGTCGTCGGCGAGCGCTCCCTGGGCGACGACCGCGTGAGCTGCATCGGGCAGCTCGACGTACCGTTGCAGGGGCGCGTGGAGGCGCGCCGCGAAGGCGCGGGCGAAGCGCGCCGGCGTGGCGGAGTCGATCGCCGCGTTGAGCAGGAGGATCGGCACCTCGCTCGCGAAGAACCGGTCGGCCAGCGGGTCGCGATAGCGGGGCCAGCCGGGGGTCTGCCAGCCCGCCTGGCGCGAGACGCCGCGGCAGGCGATCGTGCCCGCCCAGCGGCGGGTGAGCTCGGCGGGCGGCGGGTCGGCGGGCTCCCACAGCTCCGAGGTGAGGATGTTCACCGCGAGCGGGAACGAGTACCCCACCCCGGGCCCGGCCCCGAGCGGCGGAATGGCGGGCGCGCGGACGAGGGGGGTGCCCGGCGCGTCCTGCGCGAAGAGGGCGGCCACGGCGGGCCACTGCGCCCCCCAGAGTGACCGGTAGAGCGCGCCCAGCGCCGTGCGGTCGGCGTCGTTGCAGCGGTCCATCCGGTGGATCACCGCGGGGATCGCCCGGCGCTGCGGCGCGTTCATCATCATGTTGCCGAGCGCGGTGCGCAGCAGCCACGCGTTGCGCGCGGGCGGCGCGGCCATCGGGCAGTGCCCTTCGGCGACGCGGCGGTAGAGGTCCTCCAGGCGCGCGGCGGCGTCGGGGCCGAGGCGGCTCGCGCAGTCGGGCTCCGCGGCGCAGCGGGCGAGCAGCGCGCGGGTCTCGCCATCCTCCCAGCGATCCTCGTCGCTGAGGAAGCAGCCGCCCGGCGGGCAGAGCGAGTCGAGGATCACCCCGTCGGACTGCGTCGGTGCGACCTGCAGGTAGCGGTGTGCGAGGTACGTCCCGTACGAGATCCCGAAGACCATCACGCGGTCGCCGGGGGCGCGCGTCGCGCCGATGAGCGCGGCGAGGTCGCGCGCGGCGGCCGTGGTGGAAAAGTGCCGGAGCCGGTCGCCCCAGGCGGCGACGACCTCGTCGCGGCAGCCCGGCCACTCCGTCGGCAGGATGCCAGGACCGCCCGGAGAGGTGGGCGACTCGGCCCGCGGGCACGCGAGCGGTGTCGACGCGCCGGTGCCGCGGTGGTCGGGGAGGTACACCTCGAGCCCGGGGTCGCGGCGCGAGAGGATGGCCGCGAGGCTCTCGCCGTCGTCGCCGGCCTGCCCCGGGCCGCCCATGAGAATCCACACGGCGCGGCCCGAGGGCGCGGGCGCGCGCAGGTGGCGGACGTGCAGTGACAGGCGCTCGCCGTGGGGCGCGTCCCAGTCGAGCGGGGCCGTCACGTCGGCGCACTCCGCGCGGCCGTCGTCGACGCCCTGGAAGTCGTCGCACGGGCTCCAGGCGATCGCGAGCGGGGCTTCGGGCGCGTCGAGCGGCGGGACGTCGGCCGGGGCCGGCGACTCCGGCGCGTCGGGGGTGACGTCTGTGCCGGAGTCGCCCGCGGACGGCGGGGCGGTCACGGACTCGTTCGCACACGCCACCAGGAGGAGCGCGGTCCAGAGGAGATGCGGGGGAGTGGTCATTGGGGGTCTCCGCGCACCCTTGCGGCGAGGGCGTCGGCGACGCGACCGAAAGAACCTGAAAGGAGCAAGGCGGGATGGGCGCTGTCCCTGCGGGGCATGGGCGGGGCGTGAGACACCGTCGTCCGTCGTCACCGCTCCGGCGGCCCGAAGATCTCGCGCAGGGTGGCGAGGTGAAGTGCATGGCCCTCGGGGGTGAAGTCGACCTGCCCCGGCGCGTAGTCGTCGAAGCTCTCTTCGGACCCCAACGCCGAGTCGAGGCCGTGGGTGCGGCGCCCGCGTTCATCGAAGTCGCGATCGTCCAGCACGCGGAGGAGCCCCCGAGCCAGGCAGTCCCCCAGCGCCGCTTCGTACTCCGCCGCCGTGAAGGCGCCGCGGGGGTCGCCCTCGGCCAGCTCCTGCGCGTGTCGGGCGAGCGCGGCCGGAGGGAGGTTGACCCGATAGCCGGCCGCGCAGAGCAGGAAGTGTTCGCACAGCGAGAGCCGCCGGGCGGCCAGGGCGGTGCGGCTGCGGACGTTGAAGTCGTTCGGGGGGTCCATGGCAGGGGGCGAGTCCGGTGAAGTGGTCCGCACAGGTGGGGACCTCACTCCACGCTACGACTTTGGATAAGCGACGTGGGGAGTCTCTCCGCAACCTCGACGAACTACGTCACGAGGGCCCACCACCGAAAGAACCTGAAAGTCGCCGCGGCCTCGGTCCGTCGAGGCGTTTTGTCCGCTATTGCTAGTTTCATGTGCCGCGTGGTGATCCAGGGTGATGGGTGGGAGTCGGCGGTTCCGGGTGGCGTCAACACCTCGCGCCGGCCCCCTGAACGACAATATGACGTGCCAGGAGGTGAAGCGTGAGTCCCGAGGACGGAGGGGCCGCGCCGTCCCTCGCGGCGCGGGTCGCACAGGAGCGCGAGACCGCGGCGCAGCGGCGCGCCTACCTGACGGAGGCAGCCGCGAGCGTGGTCGTCGTGGGCTTCTACGGGGCCATGCTCCTGCGGCTGAGGGAGCCATGGTTCGTGGCGCTGGCCGTCGCCCACTTCCTCTTCGTGGTGCTGTGGATGGGGAACCTGACGCGCCTGCGCCGCGGCACCTGGTCGGCCGCGCGGGGCGATGCGGGCGCCCTGCTCGCCCTCGCGCGGGCGCGGCGGGTGGCCGACCTCCGCTGGCACGGCTTCGGTCGGGCCGCCACGGTGGCGATGCTTCTCTTCACGCTCGGGTGGGCGCCGTTCTTGTTGCGCGCGCGCTGGGACCGCTACGTCGCCGAGCCCTGGCGCGCGGCCCTGGGCCTGGGCGGCGTGCTCGCCATCGTTCTCGCGGTGCTCTGGTACCAGGGACGACGGATCGACCGCGCCGCGCGTGAACTGCGGGCGCTCGATGCGGCAGCCGTGGGCTCACCCGCGGGCGGCGCCCCCGCCGCGAGCTGACGTGGTCACGAGCGCGGTCCCCCGCTCGCCGCGCCGGCGGCTCCTCCCGCCCTTCACCGTCAGGCGGTGCTCGGCTGCGGCAGAGCCTCCCACAAGGTTTCCATCAGACTTGCGAAGCGGTGCGGGCCCGGCGTGAGGCGGTCCTCGTCGTGCAGGTAGCGGTAGGCGGGCACGTGCCCTGGGACGTCCGTCGGCCGACTGCGCGGTGCTGCAACCGTGGCGCGGTGGCGGAAGCGATTGGCGCGCCGGAACACGCGCGTTCTCCCGCAGCCGCGTATGCCAGGACCCGTGAGTCGCGCGGCGCACCCGCAAGGAGGACGATCTTGAAGTACCCCGGTCCGGCCCTGGTGATGGCCTTCTGCCTGGCGTCTTGCGGCGCTGGCGAGAGTCCCCCCGGACCCGCCGCGAACGATGGCGCGAGCGACCTCACACCCGTGGCCGCCGACGCGACCGATGGGCCGCGGGAGTCTGACGTTCCCGCGGCGCTGCCGTTGCCGACCGACGCGGGCAGCGACACCTGGGGCGGGCCCGACGTGCTCGCCGCGCTCGACGCCGTGACGGACGCCGGCGCCGACGCGAGCCCCGCTGACACCGCGCTCGATGCCGGCACCGACACGGGCTCCGCCGCCGACGCTGGCGCCGACGCGCGGAACGCTGACGCTGGTGCCGACGCGGCGCCCGACGTCGCGACCTGCGGCGCGGGCTACGAGCCTGGCGTCGGCGGCTGCGTGCTCGCCTGCGCCACCCGGACGACGTGCGCGGCTACCGGCGCGTCCTGCGGCGTGATCGTCGACGGCTGCGGCGGGACGCTCGCGTGCGGCACCTGCGGCGAGGACGCACGGTGCGGAAGGGTGCTCCCGGCGCGCTGCGCGCCGACGCTCGCCGCGCCCGTCACCGTCGCCGACCTCCCCGCGGCGCTCGGCGGGATGGCCGCGGTCGTGGGCGCCGACGGCAACCTCTACGCCTTCGGGGGGACGACCCCGAGCCGCACGATCTCCGACGGCGCGTACCGCTACGAGGTCGTGACCAACGCGTGGACGACCCTCGCGCGCATGCCGCGCCAGCGGCGGGCGGCCGTCGCGGGGGCGGGCCCAGACGGCAGGATCTACGTGATCGGCGGCAACTGGACGGGCACGCGCGAGGTCGACGTCTACGACCCCGCGACCAACACCTGGACGCGAGGCGCGCCGAGCCCGCTGCCGGTCGACGGGGCGGCGGCCGTGACCTTGCCGAACGGTCGCATCTACGTGCTCGGCGGGCAGGACCCGTCGAGCGCGGTGCCCTTCCCGACGGTCCAGGTCTTCGACCCCGCGATGAGCTCGTGGTCGCTCGGACCGGACATGTCGACGCCGCGCGTTGAGCTCGCGGCCGCCGTGAGCCCCGACGGCCTGATCTACGCCGCGGGCGGCTCCTCCGGCACCGCGAACCTGAACAGCGTCGAGGTGCTCGACCCGCGCACCGGACGCTGGTCGCCGGTCGCGCCGCTGCCGAGCGGAGGCGGACGCCGCCGCCTCGGCGCCGCATTCGGCATCGACGGAAATCTCTACGTGGTTGGCGGCGTAGGGCTGTTCGGCAACGCCGTCGGCGATGTGCCCGTGTTCGATCCGCTCGCAAACCGGTGGACCGCCATCGGGGCCGCCTCCTACGCGTTCGACGTGGCCGTCGTGCGGGCTCGCGACGGGCGGATCTTCGCAATCGGCGGCAGCACCGGCCCCGAGGGCGGTGCCAGCGAGGCCTCCGCGATGCCCACCAACGCCGTGACGGCCCTCAACACGACGACGCTCGTGTGGAACTGACGGCGTCACGTGCGCCGGGCCTTGCACGCGCCGATCGCCTCCTCGATCCGGCGCTGGAAGTCCTTCGCGGCGGCCTCGCGACGCTCCAGTAGCAAGCCGTAGGAGCGCAGGGACGCGCCGCCCGCCGCGGCCACGCCTTACGGTCGCGGCGGCGGGAGTGTGAGGGCGGGGCCACATTTTTGGGGCCGCGGCGCCGCTCAGGCGGCGGAGCGGTGGGGCAGGGGGCGCTCGGCGAGCCCGGCCTCGGTCGCGAGCTGGTGGGCGGTCGCCCCTCAGCCCGCGGGCCGCAGCGCGTAGTACGTCTCACCGTCAAGCACCTGCGCCTCTAGCCGGCCCGCCGCCACCAGCGCGGCGAGCGCGTTCGCCACCACCGCGGCGAGCGCGCCCGGGAGCGACGCGAGCGCGGCTTCCACGACGTCCGCAGGGCAGGCGGACGGGATCGCTTCGATGCCCAGCACGATCTCGTCGACGCCGAAGAAGTCCCCCGGCGCCGCCGCCACCACCTCGAGGGCCAGGCGCCCGGCCTCCCGCACGGCCGCGTCGACGTCCGCGAGCCGCTGCGGGCGGGTCCCGACCAGCTGGAAGAACTCGGCGCGCGGGATCGGCATGGCGACCGTCCGAGGATGGCCGTTCGACGGCGGGGTCGCAACGCCGGGCGGCGCGCTCAGGGGCTCAGCATAAAGGGTCAGCGCTGAAGCCTCGTGGTTCGGCCCGTCGCGGGCCTCCGATGCTCGACGATCGCGGCCCGCGAAGAGCTGCTCGTCGGAGGCACACTTCGCCGTCCCTCGGTCTCCCTTCTCACTCCGCCACGCGTGGCGTTTCTACTTCGTCGCCGCGGCGGTGGTGACGTCCGCGACGCTCGCCCCGCGCGACGAGATCCGCCGTTCAATGTTGATCGTCAGCCCGACCAGGATCGCGCACGTCAGCACCGCCTTGCGCCCGCGCACGCGCAGCTCGTTCAGCCCGCATTGCGTCTTGGCCCGCGCGTTGGTGAGCTCCGCGACGCG
>JAQBQI010000778.1 GCA_028287085.1 Myxococcaceae bacterium | reverse complement strand
CGGGCGCGTCGCCGTCGCCCGCGGCGGCGTCGACGGCGCGGCGGTAGAGCGCGGCGGTCGCGGCCACGTAGCTGTCGGCCTTGAGGCGCCCCTCGATCTTCACCGAAGCAACACCGAGGGCGGAGAGCTGCGGGATGAGCGCGCTCGCCTCGAGGTCCTGGGGCGAGAGCAGGAAGGCGCGGTCGCCGGTGTCCTTCTCGACGCCGTCGACGACGAGGGCGTAGGGCAGGCGGCAGGCCTGCGCGCAGGCCCCGCGGTTGGCGCTGCGCCCGCCGATGGCCTCGCTGGTGAGGCACTGGCCCGAGTACGCGACGCAGAGCGCGCCGTGCACGAAGACCTCGACCGGCACGTCGGTGGCGGCGCGGATCTTCGCGATGTCGTCGAGCGACAGCTCGCGCGCGAGGATGACGCGCGAGGCCCCGAGCTCGGCGGCGAGCTCGACGGCGCCCGCGTCGGTGCAGGTCATCTGGGTGGAGGCGTGCACCGGCAGGCCCGGGGCGACGGCGCGGGCGAGGCGCACGACGGCGAGGTCCTGCACGATGACGGCGTCGACGCCGGCCTGGGCGCAGGCGCGCAGCGCGGCCTCGACGGCGGGGAGCTCGGCGTCGAAGACCAGCGTGTTGAGGGTGACGTAGCCGCGCACGCCGTGGCCGTGCAGGAGGTCCATCGTGTCGCGCAGGGTGGCGGCGTCGAAGTTGGTGGCGCGGGCGCGGGCGTTGAAGCCCTGGAGGCCGAAGTACACGGCGTCGGCGCCCGAGCGGATCGCCGCCCGCAGCGCGTCGGGATCACCAGCGGGGCTGAGCACCTCGGGGCGGGTGGGGCGGTTCATGGTGGCGCTCCCTACACCGGGCGGGTCCGCGGGGCCACACGGGTGGGTGCGATGCCCGGCGGCGACGATTCGGTCATCGGTCGCCGTGGCCTTCGGGGACGAGGGGGTGGGTCGGGGACGTCGGCAGGGGTGGCCTTCGGGGACGGAGGTGCCCCCGGCGAGGTGGGTGTCGGTGGCCTTCGTGGTCGGAGGTGCCCTTCGCGACGTCGGCAGCGGTGGCCTCCGGGGACGGAGGTGCCGGTTGGCCACGCGCAGTTGCCCCGCGAAGGTATACGGCCCGGTACATTCGCCCGGGTGATGGCAACGAATGACGAACTCGACGCCTTGCGCCTGGCCGTAGACGCCGCCGACCTCGCGCTGATGGACGCGCTGGTGCGGCGCCTCGCGGCGGTGCACGCCATCGCCGAGTGGAAGCGCGCGCACGGCGTCGGGGCGGTCGACCCGACGCGCGAGGCCACGCTGCGCGGCCAGTGGGCCGAGCGGGCGGCGGCGGCGGGGGTGCCCGTCGAGCTGGCCGACGCGGTGCTGCGCGCCGTGCTCGACGGGTGCCGCGCCGAGGTGGCCCGCCTCGTCGGCGACTGAAGGTACACTCGCGCGCCCCCCTCCGAGGCCGCCGCCATGCGAACCCCCACGCTCCCCCTCGTCGCGCTCCTCGCCCTCTCGTGCAGCGGCGCGCAGCGTCCGCGCGGGCGCGACCCCAACGACCCCGTCCCGGTGCTCGCCGTCTGCCTCGCGGGCGACGCCGCCGCGCGCGGCAACGAGTACTCCGGCCTCGCCTGGCACGGCGACGACCTCTTCCTCCTCCCCCAGTGGAGCCCGCGCGGACTCGCCCGCGCCCGCGCCCAGCCCGGCTTCACGCGCCCCTACGTCTACCGCATCGCGGGCGCCCGTCTCCGCGCCTGGATCGACGGCCGCGACCGCGCGCCCATCGCCCCCGAGCGCGTCGACTTCGACCTGCTCGACCTCGCCAACAACCCCGACTACCAGGGCTTCGAGGCCATGGCCTTCGACGGCGACCGCGCCGCCCTCACCGTCGAGCGCGGCGACCGCGACCGCATGTCGGGCCTCCTCGTCACCGCGCGCCTCGACCCCGCCCGCGGCCTCGTGCTCGAGCGCGACGCGCTCACCCTCGAGGTGCCGATGCGCTCCGACAACCACGCCTACGAGGCGCTCACCCTCGTCGACGGCGCGTGGCTCGCCCTCTTCGAGGCCAACGGCATGGACACCTCCTGCGCGTCGTCGGCCCTCCGCGTCGAGCGCCGCGGCGGCGACCCCCGCGCCATCGCCGTCGAGGCGATCCCGTACCGGGTGACCGACGCGACGACGGCCGACGCCGACGGGCGCTTCTGGGTCACGCAGTACAGCTACCGCGAGGTGGGCGACACCCGCGAGTGCGACCGCACCATCCGCGCCGTCGGCTGCTTCCAGGAGGCCGTCGACTGCGACCCCCGCGGGGGCACCACCCGCAGCGTCGAGCGCCTCCTCGAGCTGCGCGACGACGGCGCGTCGGTGCGCTCGACCGGGCGGGTGATCCGCTTCGTGCGCGAAGACCGCGCCCGCAACTGGGAGGGCGTCGCGCGCCTCGACCAGCGCGGGTTCATGGTCGTGACCGACGAGTGGCCGCGCACCATCCTCGGCTTCGTGCCGTCACCCGACCAGCCCCTGCCCGCGCCGGCCGCGCCGTGCCCGACACCGTGAAGTATCATCCCCCCCGTGGAGACGCCCCGATGAGCGAGCTGCCCGATGCCCCGTCGTCCCTGAGGTCCCCCGGCGGCGGGGTGCAGCCCTTCGGCCACTACCGCGGCGCCGTCGCCGACGTCTCCACCGCCGCGTGGGACCGCGGCACCGAGTGGCCCCGGCGCCTCCAGCGCAAGTCGTGGATCTACGCGGGCGTCTACGCCGACGACCTCATGGTCGGCTACGCCGTGGCCGACGCGGGCTACCTCGGCACGGCCTTTCTCTACGTCTACGACCGCGCGCGCAAGGTGCGGGTCGAGGAGACGCTCGAGATCCCCTTCGGCTGGGCGGAGGGCTTCCGCCCGTCACTCCGCAGCGCGTGGTCCTTCGGGCTCGGGGGCAAGCGCTGGCGCATCGACCCGGCGGGCGACGGCCTCCGCCTCCGCTACGAGGGCAAGCGCCTCTCGTGCGACCTGCGCATCCCGTCACTCGACGGCGGCATGACCACCATCGCCCCGAGCGCGCGCCGGCCCTTCAACAGCACCTTCAAGCGCCTCAGCCTGCCGGTCGAGCTCACCGTCCGGCTCGACGACCGTCACTTCGAGCGCTCGCTGCCCCACGGCGCGGCCGTCGACTTCACCCTCGGCTACCCCCCGCGCGACACCCGCTGGAACTGGGCCTGCCTCCAGGGCACCACGGCTGACGGCCGCCCCTTCGGGCTCAACCTGGTGGCATTCTTCAATGACGACCTCGAGAACGCCCTCTGGCTGGGCGACCGGCTGATCCCCCTGGGCAAGGCGGCCTTCACCGTGGGCAGGCCCGCCGACCTCGCGCCCTGGACGATCCGCGTCGACGAGCTCGACCTCACCCTCACCTTCCGCCCCGAAGGCGCCCGGCAGGACCGCAAGAACCTCGGCGTGCTCCGGCACGACTTCATCCAGCCCTTCGGCCGCTTCGAGGGCAGCTTCCGCGACGGCGGCGAGGCCGTGGCCGTGAGCGGCTACGGCGTGGTCGAGGAGCACACCTCGCGCTGGTAGCGCGTCAGCCCCCGCAGACCGACGCGCGGAAGCTCGCCTCGGGCGTGAGGTAGGTGCCCGAGCACCACCCGCGGGTGCCGTTGTAGTCGACGTCGTACCAGCCCGAACTGGGGCCGCCGATCACGGTCACGGCCCCGCCGCAGGGCATCGCGGTGATGATCGCGCCGGAGGTGCCGGCCGCGCGGCGGAGGTTGAGCCCGCCGCTGACGACGCGCATCCGCGGCGCCGCGGGCGTGCTCGTCGGAGCGGGCGTCGGGGTCGGGGTCGGGGTCGGGGTGGGCGTCGGGGTCGGGGTCGGGGCGGGCGTCGTCGTCGTCGTCGGGCTGGTCGCTGCGCTACGGTCGCGAAACCACGTGGTGCGCCGCGCGGCGCCGTCGGTGTTGAGCTCGATGTGCAGGTGGTCGTTGTGCGGGTGCGGGCCGCCGTAGGCGCGCAGCTTCGTGCCCGGGGCGCGGCTCGCGTTCCAGATGCTGCGGTCCCAGATCACGAGCTGCACGCCGAGGCTGGCGGCGTTGGCGATGAGCCAGTTGGCGACCGCGTCGCCGACGGTGTTGTCGGCCGCGCCCCCGCTCAGCGTCGGGATGAACACGTCGAGCGCGCGACCGGTGCCGTGCATCGAGGTCTGCGCGGTGTTCGCGGTGTTCGCGCGGCACGCGTAGCCGTCGTACGACCTCACGCCCCGAAACGCGCCGCGCAGGTAGTCGCCGAGCTCGCGCGTGCCCACCAGCAGGCTGCCGCCGCAGTTGCGCCCGCCGCTCCAGGGCAGGGAGTCGTCGTAGCGCGCGTACTGCCGGTCGGCCGCCGCGGTCGCGCCCGCCGACGGGAGCCACCGGCCCGCCACGCTGATCTCGCCGACGTCGTTGGACTCGTCCCAGTCGTCGGAGTCGAGCTCGTCGGCCGCGCACCCCAGGGACGCCAGCGCGACGAAGCCCACCCCGAGAATCCCCACCCGTCGAAGCTGCGTGCGCATGGCGCGTCGACCCGTTGCAAGCCCACAGCCACTGCGCGGCGCGCGCGATGGTGGGAGTTCCGTGATCGTCCGGGTGGTCACGGCACTGCCCACCGGAAGGCGCCGTGGCGTGTAGGTGTCCCGGCGCAGGGGTGGTTGCGCCCACCGCCGCCGTGGAGTTCACGCGCCGGGACGAGTGAGGTAGAGAGCGTGCCATGCAAGGCAGTGCTCGATCGCTCGCGTGGGTGATGTCGTTCGTGGTGGCGTGCTCGGCGCGCGGCAACGAAGCCCCCGCCGGCCCCACCGACGCCGGGACGGGCACCGACGTCCCCGCCGCGGCCGACACTCCCGCGGGCACCGACGCGCCGGTCGGCTCCGATGTGCCTGTCACGACAGACAATCCCGTGGCGACCGACGTGCCCGCGCCCATCGACACCCCCGTGGCGACCGACGTGCCGGCGGGCACCGACGTGCCCGCGCCCATCGACCGCCCGGTGGCCATGGACGTCCCCGCGCCGATGGACGTGCCCCCCGCGTCGACGGCCTCGCAGCAGATCGCCGCGGTGCGCGCGACCATCCCGGGACCGGCCGCGCTGCGCGTCGACGGGGCGGTGGTCACCTACCTGGTCCCGGCCACCCTCCGCAGCGACGGCACGGTGTCGCCCTCCGACCCGGCGGGCTTCTTCGTGCAGGCCGACCGCACCGGCCCGGCGCTCTTCGTCGCGGTCAACCCGGCGACGCTGTCGCCCCCGCCGGCCCAGGGCGACCGGGTGGGCTTCACCGTCACCCAGGTGTCGTCCCCGACGCCGTCGACCCACTGGGCCGCGCAGATCGGCGGGTACACCCGCAGCGCGACGGGCGTGGCGGTCGGGGCGCTGCTCCAGGACCTGAGCGGCGCGAGCGACCTCGTGACCAACCTGCTCGCGTACGAGCACGAGCTCATCACGTTGACGGGCACCGTCACCTCCGACTTCGGCTCCGGGGGGACGGGCTTCCTCCAGGCCTCCATCGCGACCGCGGCGCTGCCGGCCGACGCGCTGCTCAAGCTGCGCGTGCCGACCGACCTGCGCACCACGCTCGGGCTGCGCAACGGCTGCCGCTTCACGATCAACGCGACGCCGATGTGGCGCTTCGACGTGACGGCACAGGCGAGCGCGTGGCGCGCGGGCGACATCTCCGGCATCACCTGCCCGGTGCCCGACGCCGGAACGGTCACCGACCTCGGCCCCGAGACGGGCGACGACCGCATCTGGGTGGTGCGCGTCGGCGACGGGGTGAGCACCCTCTCGGGCACGGCGGTTCCGGTGAACATCGAGACCTACGTGGGCGGGGTCGCAGGCGCCACCATCGCGCTGCCGACGGTCGCCTTGGGGAGCAACCGCCCGCTCACGCTCGCGGGCAACGCGGGCGCCGAGGGCACGCTCACCCGCTCGGCCAACCGCGCGTGGGCCGTCCTCGGCGGGTACACCCTGCCGGTCGGCACCGCCGTCGTGGGCAGCGCGCAGGGGCCGCGCGTCATCGCGCGCATCAACGCCGCGGGCGCGGTCGACACGCGCACGGTGCTCGGCACGACGGTCGAGACCGCGGCCATCCGCGGCGTGGTCTCCGTCGACGGGAGCGAGTTCTGGTCGATCCACTCCTTCGGGAGCAACGGCGACGTCGTGTACACGGCGTACGGCGCGACCTCGGGGCTGTCGGTGGCGGGCCGCGACGTGTTCCGCGGCATCAACCTCTTCGGCCAGCAGATCCTGGCGGCGAACTCGAACACCACCTCGTCGGGGGTCTTCGCGACGACGGCGTTGCCGCGCACGGCGGGCTCGACGATCGCGCTGCTGCCGGGCTTTCCGCTCAACATGACGCTCTCGCCCTACGGCATCGCGGCCTACGACCGCGACGGCAACGGGGCGCTCGACGTGATGTTCCTGGCCGACGACCGGTCGGTGCTGTCGGGCGGCGGCATCCAGTGCTGGCGCCTCATCGGCTCCACCTGGACGCAGGTGGGCAACGTCACCGGTCTGACCAACGGGTTTCGCATGATGACGGGGCGCACCAACGGCGCGAACTACGTCTTCTACGCCGCCACCGCCGAGAGCCGCGCGCGGCTCCAGCGCATCGACGTCGACGGCGCGACCCTCGTCGGCGTGGTGAGCACCATCGCCCAGGCGCCGCTCAACACCACCTACCGCGGCGTGTCCTTCGCGCCGCGCTGAGCGCCCTCACCGGCGCTGCCGGAAGAAGGCCGCGTTGCGCGCGGGCGCCCCGGCGTCCCACGAGGGCACCGCGTCCTCGTCGAAGATCGCGCCGACGGGGCACTCGGGCTCGCAGGCCCCGCAGTGGATGCAGTCGTCGGCGTCGATGTAGAGCTGGAGGCCGGGGTAGCGCGCCGCGCGCTCCGGCGGCGCGACGGCAGCGAGCTCGCGGTGGGCGACGGCTCCGTGGATGACGTCGACGGGGCACACCGAGACGCAGGGCATCTCGCAGTCGACGGCGCAGGCGTTCGTGATCGTATAGGCCATTGGGGGGTGGTGACTCCTTCGGTGGTCCCCCGATCGCAGCGGGTGTGCCGCGTCGAAAATGCCTGGTTTGCAGGCACTTCATCGAGGCTGTGAGCACGGCCCGTCGTGGCGACCACGGCCCGTCGTGGCGGTCGACGATGGGGCGTTGCGCGCGGCGGCGGCCCCGGGGTCTGATGCGCGCGTGACGACTCGCGACGACCCCCGCGGCGCGCGGGCGCTCGGCCTGCTGGCGACCCTCGCGACGGCGGGGTCGCAGGGGCACACCGACGCGACGCT